>CAZFKW010000346.1:0-4404 GCA_964519795.1 uncultured Ramlibacter sp.
GCCACCACCGGCTCCGGCCAGCACAGCCGGATCGTCGTCAACCTGCAGGGCAATCCGGCCACCGTCGGCAGGGGCGATGTGGACCTGGTGGTCACGGAGTTCGGTGTGGCAGACCTGCGCCACGCAACGCTGACTCAACGCGCGCAAAGGCTGGTTGCCATTGCGGCGCCGCAGTTCCGGGAAGGCCTTCTTCACGAGTGGCGGCGATCAACCTGGGGACAAAGGGCATGGCATTGAAGAAAGGCCCGCTGGCGGGCATACGGGTACTTGAACTTGCAGGCATCGGGCCCGGCCCGATGTGCGGCATGCTGCTGGCAGACATGGGCGCGGAAGTGCTCCTGGTCGAGCGGCCCGAACCCGCAGGCACAGGCATTGCGCGGCCGCGCAGCCATGAACTGGTCCACCGGGGCAAGCAGTCGATGGTGGTCGACCTCAAACAGCCTCGCGGCGTCGCGCTGGTGGCTGACCTTGCATTCAGTGCCGATGTGCTCATTGAGGGATTCCGGCCGGGAACCATGGAGCGGCTCGGCCTCGGGCCGGAGGCATGCCTGGCCAGGCATCCCGGACTGATCTATGGCCGGATGACCGGCTATGGCCAGACCGGGCCGCTGGGCCAGGCGGCGGGGCATGACCTCAACTACATCGCGCTGTCGGGCGCGCTGCACGCCATTGGGCGCGCCGGCCAGCCACCCGCCCCGCCCCTGAACCTGCTGGGCGACTATGCAGGAGGGTCAATGAGCCTGGCGTTCGGGATTGCCAGCGCGCTCGTCGAGCGCCAGCGCTCCGGGCTCGGTCAGGTGATTGATGCCTCCATGGTTGAAGGCGCTGCGCTGTTGATGACATCCATGTACGGCCTGTATGACGCGGGCATCCACACTGAAGCGCGCGGGAGCAACCTGCTGGACGGCGGCGCACCGTTCTACAACGTGTACACCTGCGCGGACGGCGCAGATATCGCGTTCGCGGCGATCGAACACAAGTTCAGGGTCGTGTTCGCGGACCGGACGGGGCTGCCGCACGACGCACTCCTGCGGCTGGACGACCCGGCCCTATGGGGCGAAGGCAGGGCGTTGCTGGCCACACTGTTTGCCAGCCGCACCAGGGATGAATGGTGTGCGCTTCTTGAAGACACCGACGCCTGCATCACACCTGTGCTCAGCCACCGGGAGGTTCCCGCCCACAGGCACAATGCCGCCCGCGCCAGCTTCATCAGCAACGGCGGCGTCACGCAGCCAGGCCCCGCCCCGCGCCTGTCACGCACGCCCGGCGAAGTCTCAGGGCCGCCGCCGGCGCCTGGCGCCGGCGGCAATGCCATGGCCATCGCCTGGGGTATTGACGCCGCCCGCCTTGAGGACTTGCGTGAAGCCACGCCGGCCCGGCCAGCCGCAGGCAACAAGGAGGCGCCATGAGCGGCGCGCAGGCATCCGGCAACCCCGATCCGGCCATGCCCGGGTGGGCCCGGGCGGCGCTGGCCATGCCCAACCGCAGTGGCCGCATCAATGTTGACGGCAGCGGTATCCATTACCTTGCCTGGGGCGACGCCGGTTTGCCTCCGCTGGTGCTGGTTCACGGCAGCGCGGCGAGTGCCGAATGGTGGCGGTTCATCGCGCCCCTGCTGGCAGGCCGGTACCAGGTAATTGCGCCCGACCTTGGCGGCATGGGCGACAGCGCGCATTGCGGCCGCTATGAGCGTGAGCGCTATGCCGCGCAGGTCATGGCGGTGGCCGGTGCGCTGGCGCCCGGACGGGCGCCGGTCATCGTGGGCCACAGCCTCGGTGGCTACGTCGCCATCATGGCGGGCTGTGCCCAGGGTGAGCAGATGGCAGGCCTGATCGTGCTGGACTCGCCACCGCGCGATCCCGAGGGCTCCACATTCGCCACCCGCGTCAAGTCCAACCCCGTCCCCAGGATCTACCCGGACCGGCACACCGCACTGAAGCGCTTCAGGGTGATTCCCGACCAGCCCGTCAACTGCCCCTTCTACCTGGACCACATCGCCCAACACTCGATCAGGGAAGTGCCCGGCGGCTGGCGCTGGAAGTTTGATCCAGCCGCGCTGACGCAGCCGCGCCGCCTGGACTACATCCAGGACCTGCGTGACATGCGCTGCCCTGCAGCGCTCATGTGGGGCGAGTTGAGCGAAAGGTTCGACATGGCCTGCCGGCAAGACACACGCGCATCCCTTGGCGATGTCATGCCGCTGGTGGAGATTGCCAACGCGAGGCATCACATCATGCTGGACGAACCGCTGGCGCTGGTAGCCGCGTTGCGCACGCAGCTGGCGAACTGGGGTATTTGAGCGGCGGCAGATCGCCCCGTCATCCTTGCAGAATCAGGCAGTGCACGCCCATTCCACAGCAGCATAGACCGTTTGCGTCATGGCGGCAGCATCCCACGCGTCCTGAATTACGGCCCCGGTTGCAAGCCCGCCAGGCTCCGCCGCGCCCTGCAGGCGACCTGCAACCCTGACCGCCAGCGGGTCCACCGCTTCGCTGTCACCACCCAGCTTCACACCCAGCCGCGCAAGCCCTTCGCGCGCCATCGCACGAAAGCCGGGGTGCGCGTCCCAGGCGACATTGTTCCGCGACGTCAGCAGCGTCACACGCACACCTGCCGATGCCAGCCTCAACGCCGCATCGGCAGCCGCCAGGTCGTCACCGGCAACGACGTAAGGCCGCTGTGGTTCGGGCCTGTGGCTGCCATCAAGAACGCGGTACACGGTCACCGCATCGGCATGTCCTGGATCAGTGGCAACCGGCTCCTGCGCATGCACCGCGACCAGCACCCGGCCCGGGCCGGCACCTGCACCCGGCTGGACACGGCGCACACCAGCGGACCTGGCACGCGCCCACGCAGCCTCGGCCGGCGCAGCCAGCTCTTGCTGGCCAGGCACCCCGGCGCGTTGTGCGAGCATCCCGCCAATCTCGCCGGGGCCGCAGTGCAACTCCACATCCGCTCCACGCGCTGCCGCCACCCAGGCGGCAGTCAGTGCGGCCAGGCCGCCCCCGCGGATGGCGATCTTCGCCGCTGACGGCTTTTCAAGTGCAGCAGCAAAGGCCGCATCCCGGCCTACAGCCGGATTCACGGGACAAATGGTTTCCGGCCGGGCCGAGCGGCCAAGGCAGACATTGCAGAACATGCAGGCAATGACGGGCTCCTGCACGCGGCCTGCGGCCTTTGCGGGTATGCAGGCATCAGCAATGGCCGCACGGCCCAGCAAGGGGACATCGCACAGATCATCGGACAGCGCCTGCTCCGCTGCAGCGGCGCTGCTGATGCGGCCCACGCCAAGAACCGTAACCTCGCGGGGAAGCACGCTGCGCATCCGGCCTGACAAGGGCAGCCACTTGCCGGACACGTCGCCGGAGACCATCGAGAGCGCATTGAACGATTCATAGACGCCGGCGGACACCGAGATCGCATTGACGCCATCAGCCGCCAGCACCTGGGCGATGCGCAGCGAATCATCGATGCGGTTGCCGCCCTCCACAAGCTCGTCCGCCGACAGCCGCACGCACAGCGGCAGGCTGCAGCGGGCCTGGATCGCGCTGACAATCTCGCGCAGGAAGCGCATTCTCCGCGCGGGCGTTCCGCCCCATGCGTCGTCGCGCCGGTTCGCGTAGGCCGAGAGGAACTCTCCGATCAGGTAGCCATGGGCACCGTGCAGTTCAATCCCGTCATAGCCGGCGTCGGCAACACGCGCCGCCGCATCTGCAAAGGCCTTGATTAGCGACGTGATCTCATCATCCGTCAGCGCGCGCGGGACCACCCGGTTGATCGGGCAGGCAATTGCAGACGGTGCCACCAGGGTGCCGCCGGTGAAGGCCGGCCGGGACTGCCGGCCGCAGTGGGAAAGCTGCGCAAACACGCGTGTACCGTGCGATTGCAGCGCGGACGCAAGCTTGCCAAGGCCGGGAATGAGGGCATCACTGTCGGCCATCAGCATGCGCGGCATTACCCGGCCCGATGCATGCACGCCCATGTTCTCCGTGAAGATCAGGCCAAAGCCGCCACGTGCACGCCCGGCAAGATAGTCGATGAGCCCGGGTGTCACTTCGCCGGCGGTGCCGGCGTAGTTGGTGGTCATGGGCGCCATCGCAAACCGGTTGGCAATGTGCGCGCTGCCAATGGACAAAGGGCTGAACATCCGCCGGTATTGACCGGCAGGAGCGGCGCCTGCGCGACCGGCTATTTGCCCGTCCATACAGGCTTTCGCTTCTCGGCGAAGGCGCGTGGACCTTCGCGCGCATCGTCGCTGGCATAGACCGGGGCAAAAATTTCCTGGGCCCGCGCGAATCCGGCCACGCTGCCCAGCGCCATCGCGGCATGCAGGGCCTGCTTGCCGGCACGCACACTCAGCGGCGCGTTGTCACGGATGCGCCCCGCAAGGAACAGCGCGCGCTC
>CAZFKW010000347.1:0-4387 GCA_964519795.1 uncultured Ramlibacter sp.
GCATGTATTCGACCTGGTAGCGGTTCAGGAAGTCCAGCGCGTTCTGCAGGAAGGGCGTGTTGTTGCCCTTGTCGTCAAACAGCGCTTCACCGTTCTTCTCGTTCAGGCCTGCATAGGCCTCGTCGATGCAAACGCCCATCTGCTGGCCTTCCAGCTCGGCCAGCACAAAGGGGTAACGGCGCACGAATGCAGGGATGTAGCCTGCGTTCCACTTGCCTTCTGCGCCGATGAACAGGTTCTCGCCTTCGCGCAGGCCCAGCATGGCCACCGGCACGATCTTGTCGCCGCCCACTTGTGTGAAGACGATGGGGTATTCCTTGCAGGCTTCGATGAACTCAACACCGGCCAGGTACAGGGAGTTGGCTTTGCCGGCAAACGCGAAGCTGGCGCTTGGCGCTATCTTCTTGGCCTTGTGTGCCTCACGGTTGAGCAACACGGGCTTTTCATAAAACATCACGGCAGCCATCAGTCAAATCTCCTTGGAATTGGCAGTACAAAAACAGACAGTCAACAAAAGTGCACGGTCGAAAAAAGACCTCGCCCCCGGGGCGGAAGGTACGGTATTACTTTACCTTAACACCGCCGCGAAAAAGACCCACATGCGTCAACGGCAGGCAGAATACTGCGCTGCGGTGCGCCCATCGCGGTCCTGCCCCGTCAGAAACTGTAGGCCATCCGCACCTGGGCGCGCCAGCGTCCCGTCGATGCAGCAAGGCTGGGCTCCAGCGCGTAGGCCACATAGGCGGAGGCCGACACAGCGTCCAGCGCGCCCGTGCCACGCCACTCAATGCCACTGCCAATGGAGTCGATGGTTGTGCGTGCGCGGACATCGCCCCAGACGGACGCGCGATCATAGAAGGCCGTGACGGCCAGGTTGCTGGCCAGCACCTTGACGTATTCCGCCGTTGCGCTGTAGCCCTTCTCGCCAAAGGCAGCGCTGGCGGCGTAGCCCCGCACCAGGGTCGGCCCGCCCACCGAGTATTGCAAGGTCGCCGGCAGCACGGAAGCCGGCGTGGTCTGCCAGCTGCTGCGCAGCGCAATGGTCTGGCCACCCTGCAGGTTCCATTGCGCACCCAGCGATCCGTTGTAGATCGAGTAGCCGACCGCAGCGCCGCCTGACGGCTCGATCTTTGCCCGTTGACCGCTGACTGCAGCCGAAAGCTCCAGCTGCGGCGTGCGGCGCGCCAGGCCCAGGCCCACGCTCGTGGAGCGCAACAATGTCGAGCCGGGCGACGCACCGCTTGTAAATGTTTCAGAACGCTGCTGCGACCAGCCCAGCGAGCCGTCCAGTGACCAGGGGCCTCGGGCCCACAAAGGCTGCCCCAGGTTGATCTGGCGTCCCGTGGAGTCGCCGGTAATGTCGAGCACAGCATAGGGGCCGCTGACGATCTTGAAGCGGGTGCCCGACAGCGTCACACCTACACGGGTGCCGGACGGATGGACCGGTGCCGCATACTGCAGCGACGCGCCCTCGACCCCTTGCGACTTCGTCAGGCCCAGCGAAAGACGGTCGCCAATGCCGGCGGGCGAGAACCAGCGCAACGAGGCCGTGGCCTGCAAGCGCCCGGTGGCATCATTGCCATCATTGGCCAGCCCGACCATGCCGGACCACCTGGCAGGCTCGCGCACTTGCACATTGAGAAGGGAAGCCCCGAGTTTTGATCCTGGCGACAGGTCGGCGCTCAGGCGCGAGTCCGAGGCCATGTTCCAGCGCTGCAAGGCCTGTTCAAGTGCCTGTGTGTCCACCACCTCGCCGGTCTGCGCCGGAATCCACCGCTCGATCCACGCAGAGCGCACAGCCGAATTGCCCTTGACAGTCAGGCCCTCCGAGCGTGCCTCAACCAGCTCAATCCTGAGCCTGCCGTCGCGCACCGTCTGGGGCGGCAGGAACGCACGCGCGGCAAACTGGCCCAGCTCGCGGTAGCGCGCATTGACCCGGTCGATGAGCGCCTGCAAGTCGGCAAATGTCACCTGCTGGCCGATCAGCGGGCGGGCAAACGCCTCGAGCTCGGCCGGTGTGAGCCAGGCTGACTCGCTCCACGTCAGGCTCACAAGTTCGAGGCGCGCGTCGCCACTGGGCAACCCCTGTGCTGGCGGCTGCGGCACATTCAGCGCCGGTCCGCGAGGCAGGGCACGGCGCTCGCGTTCCTCCTGCAGGCGTTCGTTCTCCCTCAGTTCACGGTCCAGCTGGCCGGCATCAGGCAAAGGCGGCAGTGCCTGGGCCGCCGCACCGGCACATGCCAGCATGAGAAGGGAAGCGGCTGCGGCGGGCCGCAGCCGGAGGATTCCGCCAGCCGCAACGCGGCTGGCGGGCAGGGACACTCGGATCACAGCGTTCAATTCCTCTATCAGCGACGTCCGCCAGATGACGGCGGGGGTGCCGGCGCGGCCGGGGCACTGGTGATGTTTGTCTTCGTGGTGAAGGCAATGGTACCGCCGGTGCTCACCAGGCTGCCGCCCGTTCCGTAGCTCAGCGTATTGTTCGCTGATGACAGCGTGCCAGGTGTGGCAGCACCGACCTGGATCGACGCGCCGGAGATGCTCAAAGCCGACCCGGTGATCTTGCCTGCTGCACTGAGCAGGTTGCCAGCACCCGTGCCGGTCACAGCGCCCGTCGCGCTCAGCGTGATGTTGCGCAGTGACGAGATGGCGTTGAATGTGATGGCACCGCTCGTCCCAGCTCCGTTGGCGGTCAGCAGGATGTCGCCCAGATTGGTGGTTGTGGCAAGGTTCGTCAGGTTCAGCGACGTGCCACGGACCGTCATGGTACGTGCGGAACGCAACGTTGAGCCCGCAGACATCTGGACGGTGCCGTTGTTGGCAACCAGCGACAGGATTCCGCCCGTGCTGGCCACAGCGCCGCTGGTGCGTGCCATGCTGCCACCGGTGAGCGACATGTCGCCACCGGCCGTCGCCGTTGTCACATCCAGCAGCGTGCCGGCGCTGAAGTTCGCCGAGGTGCCCACTGACGCATTGCGCACCGCCGTGCTCGCGCCCGTGGAACTCACGCTGGCGAAGTCGGTGGTGGTCAGCGAATTGACTGCAGCGTCCAGCTGCGAGCTCAGCGTCGCGGAAGTCGCCACAACACGGTTGGCCGTCAGGTACCGTACCGCGCTGGCCACCACTGCGCCGCCGGCGCTGTTGACAGTGCCCACGCTCAGGTCACGGCCGGACTTCAGCGTCGCACCCGCTGAGTTCAGGGTCGCAGCCGATACGTCGCCCGTGCCTGAGGTGCTGTCAATCAGCAGGCTGCCTGTTGCATTGACATTGCCCAGCTGCGCGCTGGTGCCGGTGATGCTGATGTTGCGGCCGGAGGCCATGCTGCTGCTCTGGCTGGCAATGCCGCCGCCGGTCGTGGCCAGCGCAATATCGCGTCCGCTGGTCAGCACGCCATACTGGATGCCGCCGGTGCCACCGGTGATGTTGATGTCAGCGGTATTTGCGCCGGTCGTCAGCGTGCCTACGTTCCAGCCGCCGCCAATCAAGGTGATGCCGTTGGTGGCACTGGCGCCGCCGATGGTGCCGCCGGGCCCGCCTGCCGTTGCGCTCAGGAAGCCGTTGGTGACCGTGGCCTTGCCAACCGTCAGCGCGCCCGAAGCAGCATTCAGGCTTGCATTGCCGCCGGCTGTGAGCGAACCCATGCTCAGGCCGTTGGTCCCGCGGGCCGTGAACGCGCCCTGGGTGGTTGCGTTGCCGATCGAGGTATTTGCCGCCAGCACGCTGATCGCGCCGGGCGCCGTAATCGTATTGAACGATGCCGAGCCGCCTGCGCTGGCTGACAGTGTTGACACCGGGGTGCCGGAGGTCGGGTTGACCGCCAGCGCATTGAGCACGTTGAGGTTGCCCGCAGCGGTGATATTGACAGACCCGCCGGATGTGCCCGCGACGCCGCCCATGCCGCCGCCGCTGATCTTCTGCGCCGTGAGGTTGCCGGCAGACGTCACCGTCACGCTGGAGTCACCCGACTCGATGTTCTGCGCTGCGGTGTTGGCAGCCGTCAGATCAACGTTGACCAGGCCATTGGCCGTGGTGCCGTAGAAGTTCGCAGCGCTCACGCGCACCGGCTGGGATGCGGTGCCAATGCCACGGCCGTATGGGCCGCCGGAGGTCCAGAGGTTGGCCTGGTTCAGCGCCACCTGGCCGTTACCGGCTGTGGCGGTGAAGTTGTTGCCCCCACCGGTGCCGGTGGCCGCATTGATCGCGCCGGTGAACGCCGTTGCCATCACCGAGTTGCCGGTGACGCGCGTGACGGTCATGTCGCCGCTGTAGGCTGCCAGGTTGATGTTGCCGCCGGTGGAGGTCATGGTCGAGCCATTGACCATGGTCAGCGAGCTGCCGCCAGCTTCAATGCCCGCCACGCCGCTGACAGTGCCCCCGGCATTGATGG
>CAZFKW010000348.1:0-1677 GCA_964519795.1 uncultured Ramlibacter sp.
TCGACGCGGCACAGCAGTTCGTTTTCTTCGTGGGTCAGCATTCGCTTGTCTCCTGCAAAATGGCCGCATCGCCGGGGGGGATGCTTGCCAGAAGATCTATCCAGGACGGATAATATTAGAAACCTAATAATAGTGAAGCAAAACACCACGGTCAAGGGGGTTGACCCTTTGCCCTTGATGTTTTTGCCGATGTTTGATGCCCGATATGGAGACTCCCCACGTGAGCACAGAAACCACGTCCGCTGCCGAAACAGCAGTTGCCGACAACACTTCACCCGAGCCGGACTTCATGCCGTTGCGTGTGGCGCGCAAGGCTGCGCTCACGCCCGACATCTTCCTGTTTGAACTGCGCAGCCCCAATGGCGCAGACCTGCCGGTGTTCACACCCGGATCGCACCTTACGGTGCAGGTGCCCGCCGGCATGCGCCGCAACTATTCACTCAGCAGCGACCCGGCCCGGCGCGATGTGTACGAAATTGCCGTCAAGCGCGATGCAGGCGGCCGCGGCGGCTCCATCAGCATGGCTGACGATGTGCATGAGGGCGACCTGCTGCCGGTGAGCGTGCCGCGCAACAACTTCGAACTCACACACAAGGCCAACGAATATATGTTCGTGGCAGGCGGTATTGGCATCACGCCCATCCTGTCGATGATGCGGCACCTGCAGGCCAATGGCCGCGAAAAGTTCAAGCTCTGGTACTGCACCCGCGACGAGCAGGGCACGGCGTTCATGGACACGCTGCGCGAGGAGTTCGGCAACAAGGTGCGCTTCCACCACGACCGCGGCGACATGGCCAATGCATTTGACTTCTGGGACCTCTTCGAGAAGCCGGGCAAGGCGCATGTCTACTGCTGCGGCCCCAAGGGACTGATGGACAGCGTGCGCGACACGTCCGGCCATTGGCCCTCCGGTGCCATCCACTTCGAGAGCTTTGGCGTGGAGCAGGCGCACCGCAAGAACATGCCGTTCAGCGTCAAGCTGCAGAAGTCGGGCGATGTGGTGCCAGTGGGCAAGGACCAGTCGATCCTGGACGCGCTGCGAAAGCACGGGCTGCGGGTGCCCAGTTCCTGCGAAAGCGGTACCTGCGGCTCCTGCCGCACCCACCTGATCGACGGCGAGGTGGACCACCGCGACATGGTGCTCGGCGACGCCGAGAAGGACAGCCAGATCATGGTGTGCGTGTCACGCGCAGCCTCTGAAGGCGGCGAACTGGTGCTCGGCCTGTGAGCACCCTCACCTCCCCAATCGCTTCCTCTCGCCCGCTGCGGATCGGCGTTGCCGGCCTGGGCCGCGCCTTCACGCTGATGCTCCCGACCTTCCTGGCAGACAAGCGGGTGCGCCTGACGGGGGCCACCGACCCGATTGCCGCAGCGCGCGCGCAGTTCGAGTCAGACTTCGGGGCGCCAAGCTTCGACTCGGTGGAAGCTCTGTGCGCCTGCGCAGACATTGATGCGGTGTATGTCGCCACGCCCCACCAGTTCCATGCAGACCATGTCTGCATCGCCGCCGCAGCCGGCAAACATGTGCTGGTAGAAAAGCCCATGGCCCTCACGCTTGACGAATGCACCCGCATGATCGACGCCGCACGCGCAGCGGGTGTGCAACTCATTGTTGGCCCCAGCCACAGCTTCGACCGGCCCATCCTGCGTACCCGCGAGATCATCGACAGCGGCATC
>CAZFKW010000348.1:1687-4382 GCA_964519795.1 uncultured Ramlibacter sp.
TTTACCGGCCGCGCCGACCCGAGGAACTGGACACCAAAGCGGGCGGCGGCGTAGTGCACAGCCAGGCCGCCCACCAGATGGACATCGTTCGGCTGCTCGGCGGCGGCATGGTGTCCAGCGTGCGGGCGCACACCGGCGCGTGGGACGCCTCGCGGCCGACCGAAGGCGCCTACAGCGCGCTGCTCGGCTTTGAAGGCGGCGCCTTCTGCTCTGCGACCTACAGCGGTTATGCGCACTTTGACAGCGATGTGCTGATGGAGGGCATCGGTGAGTCGGGCCAGCCCAAGGATCCGGCCGGCTACGGCGCTGCACGCAGGAAGCTGGCGCAGGCGATCTTGCCCGAAAATGAAATCGCCATGAAGGCCGCGCGCAACTACGGCGGCAACGCCTGGGCGCCCACGCCTGCGCCGGCGGCCCATGCCCACCAGCATTTCGGCCCGCTGATCGTGAGCCTTGACGGGGCTGACTTGCGGCCGATGCCGGGCGGCATTGCGGTGTTTGCCGATGGGGAACACCACATCGAGCCGCTGCAGGCTCCGGCCTTCCCGCGCAGCGAGGTCATGGACGAGCTGCACGCCGCCGTCATCGACGGCAAGCCGCCATTGCACAGCGGAGAATGGGCTCGTGCGACAACCGAAGTCTGCCTGGCCATCCTGGAGTCGGCGCGCATGTGCGGAGAAATAACTCCGCGCCTGCAGGTGCCGGTGCGCGGCTGACGCCGCAGCACCCGGTCACCGGACAGCTGGTTACTCGTTCACCGGTATCTTCGCGATCCTGACCGCGCGCTCGTACTTGCGCAGGTTGCGGCGGATGTTGTCTGCGTATTCCTCCGGTGTTGTGTACTTGATGATGGTGCTCGTCTTCTTGAAAGCCTCCAGCAGGTCCGGACTTTCCGTTGCCTGCTTGATCGCGCGCGAAAGCCTGCCCAGGATTTCAGGCGGCAGGCCGGCTGGCGCCAGCAATCCCATCTCCGATGAATAGTCGTAGTCCTTCACAAACTCCGAAAGCGATGGGGCATCCGGCAGCGCGGCGATGCGCGCGCCGGAGGTCACAGCGACCACATGGAGCTTGCCGCCAGTCACATTGGTGCCGGCCGCGGTCATGGACGTCATCAGCAGCGGCACATCACCCGCCAGCCCGGCAGCGACTGACTGGCCGCTGCCCTTGTAAGGTACATGGGTGAGGTCAAGCCCCGCGTCGGCCTTCAGCACTTCCAGCGCAATGTGGTGGATGGTGCCGATGCCCGAGGTGCCAACGTCGATCTTGCCGGGCTGCGCTTTTGCCATGCGCATCAGGTCTTGCATGTTGCGGATCGGCAGCTTCGAGTTGGACACCAGGATCAGCGGGCCGCTGGCCATCATGCTGATCGGCGTGAAATCCTTTGCCGTGTCATAGGCCAGGTTCTTGTAGATGTAGGGCGCCACAACGAGTTGCCCCGTCTCGCCCAGCAGCAGCGTGTAGCCGTCCGCCGGCGACTTGGCGACATATGCCGTTGCGGTCGTGGCGCCCGCGCCGGGCCGGTTCTCCACGACGAACGGCTGGCCCATGATCTCGGTGAGCTTCTGGCCCAGCGTACGGGACACAAAGTCCGGGCCGCCGCCGGGCACATAGCCCACGACGATCTTGACTGGCTTGTTCGGGTAGTTCTGCTGCGCGCTGGCGCCGGTGGCCACGCACAGCACGGCAGCCGCCGCCAGGGCAAGGTGTTTGAGCTTCATGGGTTTGTCTCCTTCTGGTTTAAGGGGTGGCGGAGGCTGCTTCGGCTTCAGGTCGCGCCAGCGTGCGCCAGTCGATGGTCTTGGGAACGATGCCTTCAAACGAGCGGATGCGGGCGTGCGGCACCGGCCGTTCACCGCCAATGGCCGGCGCGCCGGCAGCCTTGGCGCGCGCCGCATCCACCATCAGCTTGCGGAAATGCACCACCGCGATGTCGCTGGCGCCCAGGCGCTCGCGCGTGCGGTCGGCAATCGGGCCCATCGTTTCCCACATGGCGATGTCCTGGTTGGGGATGCCCCGGATGCCGGTGAAGCTGCCGTTCTTCATGGCGCTGCGATCCTGCAAAAAGTTGTTGGCTTCGTTGCGTACTTTCACGAATCGCTCGTCAAGGTCCACCCCCACCTGCGCGCCGTTGCGCTTGCGCCAGGTTTCCTGCCCCATGCCTTTGCCGGGCTGGTCGGTCCAGGAGATGAAGTAGAAGGCGGTGTGCGTGTCGTCAATGGGCACGCTCAGGCTTGCCACGTTGTAGAGGCTGTTGGGCGGGATGAGCACGGTGAAAGGCGCGAGGAACACTGTCATGCGCACATATTCGTTTTCGGCCGCATCCTTGATGGGCCGGCGCAGGGCTGCGTACCGGAATCCGTAGGGCGTGGACTCAATCTGGATACGCGGCGCCTTGTCGGTAGACGGCCGCTGCGTGATGCCCGCCTGCGACATGGCGGAACGCGACACATTGCCCGGCCGGATCTCGCTGGAGTGCAGCGACGAGCTGTGGGCCGAGTCGATATTGCCCTCAAGGCACTGTGCCCAGTTGCAGTCGATCAGGATTTTGGCGACACTGACCTCGCACTCGGCAGTTGGAGCAAAGGCCGGTGGAGCGAACGGCACCATGTCGGCTTCCGAGCCCATCCAGGCCCAGACAAAACCGCCATGCTCATGCGTGGCATAGGCCTTGTGCTTGACCTGGTTGTTGCAGGCT
>CAZFKW010000349.1:0-4376 GCA_964519795.1 uncultured Ramlibacter sp.
CTCAGTTGGTAGAGCGCAACCTTGCCAAGGTTGAGGTCGAGAGTTCGAGACTCTTTTCCCGCTCCACATATCAGAAGGAAGCATGAGCTTTCTTCACAAGAAGGGAAGCCCATCAGCTTCCCTTTTTTGTTGAGAGACAATTAAAAAGCGGCGCGATAGCAAAGCGGTTATGCACCGGATTGCAAATCCGGCTAGTCCAGTTCGACTCTGGATCGCGCCTCCAGAACCAACCCGATACTCCAAGCCCCGACGACCCTGTTGCCGGGGCTTTTTTGTTCCACAATAGGCTGGTGTGTTGCTGTGCAGATTGCTGCCGGGCAGCACACGGCAAGCCCGGATGGTGAAATTGGTAGACACAGCGGACTTAAAATCCGCCGCTTCCTGAAAAGGGGCGTACCGGTTCGACACCGGTTCCGGGCACCATGAGTTGATAATGAATCCCGAGCGCTCAGTACCATTACCAGGAACGTGGAAGGCCGCATATGCCACGCTATAACGCACCCTTTGAAATCCATGTCCATGGTGAAGTTCCGCTGCGTGCGGATGTGACTTTCGAGCAGATCCAGGAGGCCCTGAAGCCCCTGTGGAAATACGCCGGCGCGCGATCACTCGCCGACGGCGCGGGCAGTTCCTACGAAGAAGAGCCCGGCATCAAGTTTGACCCTGCTGAACACTTGCTGCGCATGTGCTGGACAGTACCGGGCGATGACGACTTCCGCCAGGCCCTTGACGAGATGTGCATGAGCCTGAACGACCTGGCCGAGCGCGGCGCGGCCATCGAGGTGACCTTCTACGATGCCGACTATGACGAGGAAGACGAGGAGTCCGAGGATGATTCCCGCGATGACTTCGTCATGCTCTTCGTCGGACCGACGCCTGCTGCCATCATGCAGGTGCAACGGGATCTGCTGGTGCAGGACGTTGTCAACATGATGGAGCGGCACTTTGATGGCTCCGAGCTGGGTGGAGTGGTCGCCGAGATCGACAAATTGTTTACCCAGCGCTTCGATGCACTGGTCAACTCCCTGGAACTGGGCAAGCCGCCGCGCGGGCCGGGCGGCTCCGGTGGTGGCGGGCCGGGCCACGGTGGCGGACGCAGGCCGCGGCACCTGCATTGATGACGTAAAAAACCTGTCATCCCGGACTTGATCCGGGATCCACGCTGGTGCGCCACCATGGATGCCGGATCAAGTCAGGCATGACAATAACTGTGGGGATGCGACATGGCACTGTTCTCTCAAGATGCGCTGAACCCCGGCGTGCGCAAGCGCGAAGTCTTCGGCTGGGCCATGTATGACTTTGCGAATTCGGGCTACACCACCGTTGTCATCACCGCTGTGTTTGCGGCGTATTTCGTCGGCGGCATTGCGCAGAAGGCCGAATGGGCCACCTTTGCCTGGACGGCGGCGTTGAGCGCATCCTATGCCATCGTCATGCTGACGATGCCCAGCCTTGGCGCCTATGCAGACCTGCGGGCCGCCAAGAAGCGCCTGCTGCTCATCACCACGGTCGGATGCGTGCTCAGCACGGCGGCGCTGGCCTTCGCGGGGCCATCCAGTGTTGCGCTTGCCATTGTGCTCATCATCATCTCCAACACCTTCTTTGCCTGGGGCGAGTCGCTTACTGCCGCCTTCCTGCCCGAACTGGCCAGACCCGAGGCCATGGGCAAGGTCAGCGGATGGGGCTGGAGCTTCGGCTACCTGGGCGGCATGCTGGCGCTGGGCCTGAGCCTGGGCTACGTCATCTGGGCCGGGAGCCAGGGCATGAAGGCTGAGCAGTTCGTACCTGTGACCATGCTCATCACCGCCGTCATCTACGGGGGCGCGTCGATCGTGACGTTCATGCTGCTCAAGGAACGCGCAACGCCCAATCCGGACGCATTGCGCCAGGGTGGCCTCAAGGCGTCGCTGGCGCAGCTGCACAAGACCTTCCGTGAAGCCCGCCGATACAAGGACTTCATGTGGCTTCTGGCAGCAGCCGTGTTCTACCAGGGTGGCGTGGCTGTGGCCATTGCGCTGGCGGCCATCTATGCAGAGCAGGTTATCGGGTTCGTGCAGCAGGAGACGATGGTGCTGATCTTCGTGCTCAACATCGCGGCTGCGGTGGGCGCCTTCGGCTTCGGTTACGGACAGGACCGGATCGGGCACAAGCTGGCGTTGTCGCTGACGCTCGTGGGCTGGATCGCCACCTGCGTCATTGCAGCAGTCACCACCACCAAGGGCGGCTTCTGGTATGCCGCGGCGATTGCCGGGCTATGCATGGGCTCCAGCCAGTCGGCAGGCCGTGCCATGGCAGGCATGTTTGCACCGCAACGGCAGCTTGCCGAGTTCTACGGCCTGTGGACCTTTGCCATCCGCCTGGCCAGCATCATCGGGCCGCTGAGCTACGGTGCCATCACCTGGATGACGGGAGGCAACCAGCGCATCGCCATTCTCTCGACGGCCGTGCTGTTTGTGATGGGCCTGCTGTTGCTGATGCCTGTGAATGTAAAGCGCGGGCGCGAGGCGGCCATCAGTGCCGACGCATCAGCCGCGCAGGGCTAACCAGTTTTCGGCGGCAAGGCGCAGGGCGGGCAGGTCGCCCGTGCTTTGCAACTCGACCGCCCCTCCACGAGCCGAAGTGTTGAGCAAGCCGCGTTCCTCGAGCAGCCGGCGGGTTTGTCTTGCCACTGGCTCTCCGGTCTCGATCATCCCCACACCAGGCCCCACCAGGGCCGAAATATGTGTCTGTGCAAACGGGTAGTGCGTGCAACCCAGGACCAGGGTGTCGATGCTGCCATCCCCGGCGCCAAACCGGCCCATGGCGCCCACATGCAGGGCACACAATGCTGCGACGCCCGCTGCATCTCCCGTGCGGACCTGCTGCTCTATCGCATCCGCCAGCCCGTCGCAGGGCTGCAGCACAAACTCTGCCTGGCCGGCCAGTGAATCGAGCAGGGCACGGAACTTGGCGCTGCCGAGCGTGCCGCGCGTGGCCATCACGCCAATTCGCCTTGTACGGCTGGCAAGCACGGCGGGCTTCAGGGCAGGCTCCACGCCAACGATGGGCATCACCGGGATCTCCGCGCGCAACAGGTGGATGGCCGCTGCCGTCGCCGTATTGCAGGCCACAACGAGCGCCTTGACCTCGCGACGCACGAGTCCTTCGGCCAGCGCGCGCGACCGGCCCGTCACGTGGGCTTCGTCGCGCTCGCCATAGGGCGCATGCGCGCTGTCCGATACGTAGATGAAGTCTTCGTGCGGCAGCTCAGCGCGCAACGCGCGCAGGATGCTCAGGCCGCCGATGCCGCTGTCGAATACGCCGATGGGGCGGCTGGCGTGGTTGTGGGTGCCAACCGGGCCGCCGACCTGACGCACAGCGTCTTTCCGCTGGCCGTCACTGCCGGGCTGGGCTGGCGCGCGTTTGTTCAAGCCGCCGTCACAGCGATGTTCCTGAACTCACCCGTGGCAATCCTCTTTTGCCATTCGGCCGGGCCGGTGATATGCGCGCTGGTGCCGCCGGCATCCACGGCGACGGTCACCGGCATGTCCACCACGTCGAACTCGTAGATGGCTTCCATGCCCAGGTCGGCAAAGCCCAGGACTTTTGCGCTCTTGATGGCCTTGGACACGAGATAGGCCGCGCCGCCAACGGCCATGAGGTAGGCGCTCTGGTGCTTCTTGATCGCCTCGATGGCGACGGGGCCGCGCTCGGACTTGCCGATCATCGCGATCAGACCTGTCTCGGCCAGCATCATCTCGGTAAATCCGTCCATGCGTGTGGCGGTGGTCGGGCCGGCCGGGCCCACGGCTTCGTCACGCACCGGGTCCACCGGGCCCACGTAGTAAATGACGCGGTTGGTGAAGTCGACCGGCAGTTTCTCGCCCCTGGCGAGCATGTCCTTGATGCGCTTGTGCGCGGCATCGCGGCCGGTGAGCATCCGGCCGTTGAGCAGCAACGTGTCGCCGGGCTTCCAGCTGGCGACTTCGCTCCTGGTGAGGGTGTTGAGGTCCACCCGCCTGCTCTTCTGCGTATCGGGCATCCACTGCACGCTGGGCCACAGATCGAGGCTGGGCGGGTCAAGGTAGACCGGGCCGGAGCCGTCCATCACGAAGTGCGCGTGGCGCGTGGCGGCGCAGTTGGGAATCATGGCCACCGGCTTGCTGGCCGCGTGGGTGGGGTACATCTTGATCTTGACGTCCAGCACCGTGGTCAGGCCGCCCAGGCCCTGCGCGCCGATCCCCAGCGCGTTGACCTTCTCATACAGTTCAAGGCGCATTTCCTCGACCCTGTCCAGCTTCGCACCGGAGGAGGACTTGGCCTGCAGCTCGTACATGTCCAGGTCGTCCATCAGGCTTTCCTTGGCCAGCAGCACGGCTTTCTCGGCCGTGCCGCCG
>CAZFKW010000350.1:0-4362 GCA_964519795.1 uncultured Ramlibacter sp.
GCCGTGTGGTTGTCCAGTGACTCGATGTCGCGCAGGATCTGCCGCGCTTCCTCGAACTGTTCCGCATTGAGCATGCGGCTGCGCATCATGAAGCTCACCGCACGGCGGGTATCCATGACATTGCGGCGGATGCGGCCGTTCAGGTCTTCCTGACGGGCGATGGCGGCCAGGACTTCAGCGGCCAGCTCGTCGGTCACGTTGGCGGACAGGACCTTGGTGCTGACCTTCTCCAGCTCGTCGTAGATGCCCTCCAGCGTGTCAGCCGAGTACTCGGCGTCGGCATCAAACAGCTTGAGCAGCACTTCCTTGGCGTCGGCGATCAGGCCGGGCGCACGGCGCGCGCGCAGGCGCAGCAGGCGGAACACCGGCACATCTTCATCGTGGATGGAGAACAGCACGCCACGGCTTTTCAGCTCGTCGTTCATCAGGTTCAGGATGAACGCCACGCGCACCGAGCGCGGCTCCTCGTCGTCGGCAATCAGGAAGTCGCTGCGGATGTGCAGGTCGCCGTTGTCCTCTTCATAGAAGCGGGCGGATTCCTCGATGTCCTCGTCCATCACGTCGTCGGGAATGGAAAGGCCGTAATACTGCTTGATCCAGCGCTTTTCATCCAGCGTGGGCGACTCCAGGTCCACCCAGATGGGCTGGAATTTCGACAGCTCCTCCAGCGACTCGATCTCTTCCTGGAAGAGGCGACCGTTGGCGAGCGTGAAGATATTGAGCATGGCTGGATTATCCCCTCGAAGCGGCTTCCAGCCACCCGTCCTGAGCTTGCCGAAGGGCGGTTCCGCGGTCGCTCGCGAAAAGATGACGGCTCACGTGCCGCCCTGCATGAAAGTCAGCAGTTCCTGCTTGCGAGCGAATGCGTCCTGCTCACCCAGAGAAATGAGCGCCTGCACAAAGCCCGGCTCGAACAGCAGGTAGCTGGCCAGCGCCGCTCCGCTGCCTTTCAGCCCGCCAAGCCCGGCCAGCGCTGCCCGGGTGGACGCAGGCAGTTCATGGGCATGGGCTTGGGCCAGGGCATCCAGCGACTGGCTGGGCTGCAGGGCCAGCACTTCAACGTTGCGGTAGGGCAGTACGCCGGCCACCTCACGAGGCAACTGCTGCAGCGTGCGGGTGACGCGCTGGGCCTGCTCCACGTCGGCTTGCAGGGTGTCGTGGAACACGCTGGCCATGGCATGGCCGGCAATGCTGCCCAGCGACGGCCCCCGGGGCGCGCCATTGGCCGCCGGCATGTCGCCGGCAAAGCCCGAGCGTTGCGGCTGGCCCACCCCCACGACCAGCACCTTGTGCGCACCCAGGTGCATTGCGGGCGACAGGGGGGAGATCTGGCGCATCGAGCCGTCACCGAAGTACTCGCGCTTTCCGTCCACCCACAGGGGGGTGGACGGAAAAATGAAGGGGATGGCACTGGACGCCATCAGGTGCTCGATGGTGATGGGCTGGAAGTCCGAGCGCCGCCCGGGCCGGTTCCAGCCCGTGCCAGCGTCCGTCGCGGTGTGGCAAAACGTCCAATGGACGCCGCTGGTGTAGCTTGAGGCCGTGATGGCCAGCGCGTTCAGGACCTTACCGCGCAGGGCGTCCTCGATGCCCTGCAGCGACACGGCCTGGTGCAGGGTGTTGACGAGGGGCATGTTGTCCAGCAGCGCGCCGTGGGTGCCGGCATGGCGGGCGAGGCTCAGCGCCGCAAACAGCCGGCTTGCCCGCGCGGCCAGGGTGACCCAGGGGGATACATTGAGCCGGTACACATGATGCGAGCGCAGGCGTCCCCAGAAGCTCGCCAATTGCCCGAAGGCATCGAGTCCAGTCGTGGCGCAGCCTGCCAGGTAGGCCGCATTGAGCGCACCGGCCGACGTTCCGACCATCACCTGGAAGGGAAAGCGCGTGGCCGCATCCGGCTGCAGCCGCATCATGGAGGCCACGGCCTTCAGCACGCCCGCCTGGTAAGCCGTCCGGGCGCCGCCGCCCATGAGCACCAGCGCCGTGACGGGCTGTTTGGGCCGGGTGAGGCCCGCATGGATGATGGTGTCCAGAGTCATGGCGCTGGCGGGCTTCCCGAAGTTCTAGTTCTGTGAACGCCTTTGCCGTCATGTTACGGGAGGCCAAGGCTGCTGTCACTGCGCAAACACGCGCGCAGGCGTAGACTTCCGGCTTGCCACTCAGGATCGACGCTTCCTTGCAACCTTCACCCCCGCACAAGCCGCCCGCGGCGCTTTCCCCCCGGCGCGAACTCTGGCTCCTCATCACATTGGCCGGGGTCCAGTTCACCCACATCCTGGACTTCATGATCATGATGCCGCTGGGGCCTCAGTTCACCGAACTGTTCAGGATCACGGATGCACAGTTCGGCCTGCTGGTGTCAGCCTACACGCTGGCAGCCGGCGTTTCCGGCCTGGTCGCTTCCACCTATATCGACCGTTTCGGCCGCAAGCGCCTGCTGCTGGTGCTGTATGTGCTTTTCGGGCTCGCCACGCTGGCCTGCGGGCTGGCGCCCACCTACGGTTCACTGATGGCGGCGCGCATTGCGGCCGGCATCTTCGGCGGTGTCATGTCGGCGCTGTCACAGACCATCGTCGGCGATGTGATCCCGTTCGAGAGGCGTGGCCGGGCCATGGGCATCGTGATGACATCGTTCTCGGTGTCCACCGTCGCCGGAGTTCCGCTGGGCCTGCTGATTGCCGCCCATCTGGGCTGGCATGCGGCATTCATCGGGATTGCGCTGCTGTGCGCGGTGTTTGCGGTCTTTGCGGCACTGACCTTGCCCACGCTGACGGCGCACCTTCATGTGAAGGACCGGCCATCCACCTTTGGCGGCATTGCCCGCGTCCTGATGGACCGCAACCACCAGAAGGCCTTTGTCTTCACGGCCCTGACCATGTTCGCGGCCTTCACCATCATCCCGTACATCACCATCTACATGCAGGCCAATGCCGGATTGCGGGCCGACCAGGTGCCCTGGGTTTACCTGTGGGGTGGCGCGGGGACGCTGATTTCGGCGCGTTTGCTGGGCCGCATGACCGACTCGCGTGGCAAGGTGCCCACCTACCGCATGCTGGGCATCGTCATGCTGGTGCCCATGTTTGCCGTGACCCTCATCCACAATGTTCCGGTCTGGGTGATCCTTGCTGTTTCGGCACTGTTCTTCATGTCCAGCAGCGGCCGGATGATTCCCGGAATGGCCATCGTCACTTCTGCGGCCAACCCGCAGTTGCGCGGCACTTTCATGACGCTGAATGCCTCGGTACAGTCGGCTGCCATGGGCCTTGCGGCGTTTGTGGGCGGCCTCATCATCGGCCGTGACGCAAACGGCCTGGTCCAGAACTACTGGATGGCTGCGGCGGTGGGCGCATGCGCCAGCCTTCTGGCGGTCTGGATGGCTGGCAAATTGACCCTTCATGGCGCACCGCTTTCCGGCGGCCCGCAGGCTGGCCCCGCAAAAACCTGAGCGTTTTCAAGTACTTGCGGCGCGGGTGCGGCCGGTTTGCAATTTGCTGCAAAAGCCTGGACGAAAAGGGGTTGCTTTTCGCTGTGGCCGGGCGCATAGTGAATTCAAGTCGAACAAAAAAAGCTCAGTCTTTCACGCATCTCCCGCATTCCCCATTCCCCTTTTTCCGCCTGCCGTGCCCTGTGGTGCGGCAGTTTTCAACCCCGTGAGCACAGGAGGCTACACATGAACTTGACGATCAGCGGTCACCACCTCGAAGTTACCCCGGCCCTCAGGACCTATGTCACCAGCAAACTGGACAGGATCACCCGGCACTTCGACCAGGTTGTGGATGTGAAGGTGCTACTGACGGTCGAGAAGCAGAAGGAAAAGGAACGAAGGCAGCGCGCGGAGTGCAACATCCATGTCAAGGGCAGCGACATGTTCGCCGAGAGTTCACATGCAGATCTCTACGCCGCCGTGGATGAACTGGTCGACAAACTGGACCGCCAGGTCGTTCGGCACAAGGACAAGCTGCAGGACCACCACCATGCAGCGCCCAAGCGCCTGATGTAAGCCGCGCAGGCATTGCGCCAGAAGGCCGCCCGCCTCCAGCCGGCGGCTTTTTTGTTGCCCGGGAGTTCTGCCGGCAGACCGCCCGGCTTTGTGGTCTCTGCACCACCGCAGTTACGGATTTGTTGCACTGCACCGTCAGCGGTGCATAATCTGCTTCCCGACCATGAATCGACTCGCGTCCATCCTGCCTGCCGCTCAAGTAATGGTGAGCGTCGATGCCACCAGCAAAAAGCGTGCTTTTGAAGAAGCCGGACTGCTGTTTGAGAGCCTGCACGGCCTCTCCCGCGCGCTCATCACCGACAGCCTGTTTGCCCGCGAGCGCCTGGGCTCCACAGGTCTGGGTCACGGCGTTGCAATTCCAC
>CAZFKW010000351.1:0-4361 GCA_964519795.1 uncultured Ramlibacter sp.
CCGGCAACCTGGCAGGGCGCTGGTCTTTTCATGAACTCGTGCTGCACCGCGTCCACCTGAAGTCCGCAAGTGGCGTGGGCGGGCTGGTCACTGCGCTGTTTGCGCAGGCCCTGCGTGGCGAGAGTGTGGGAATACCGTCAGGCAGGACGCGCCTGCGCATCGCCTATGGCCGGCTGGAGGGAGCCGGCATGACGATTGAAGAGGCGATCGGGCGGCTGGCTGCAGCGCTGGATGAGCCGGCCAACGCCGCGCTGCGCAAGCTGGAGCTGGATCTGGCTTCGCAACTGGTCATTGTTCCGCTCCTACCCGTGCGGCGCGCCGTATCGTCGCCGATTTGACTTGCCGCCCTGCGGGCCTGCCGCACAATGGACGGCATGACCGATTTACGCTCTCCGCTGCAGGCCCGGATCGTCCAGTGGCAGGTGCAACCGGGCATTGCCGTCTGCACGGGCGACGTGGTGCTGGTACTTGAAGCCATGAAGATGGAGCACGAGGTGCGCGCCACGGCAGCCGGCCGCGTGCGCGAGCTGTTCTTTGCTGCGGGGGAGGCGGTGGATGAAGGCGCGGTGCTGGCATCGTTTGATGCGCTGGCCGTTGCGGCGCCTGGCATCATGGCTGAGACGGGCGCGGCCGCAGATGCCGGGGCCGGCGGCATCCGGCCGGACCTGCAGAAGATGCTGGATCGGCACGCGCCCACGCTCGACGCCAGCCGCCCCGGTGCAGTTGCAAGGCGCCATGCACTGGGCCTGCGCACCGCCCGAGAGAACATCGCCTGCCTGTGCGACGAAGGATCGTTCATGGAATATGGCGCCCTTGCCGTTGCGGCGCAGCACAGCCGCCGAAGCGCCGAAGACCTGGCCGTGAACACGCCGGCCGACGGCATGGTTACCGGCATCGGCAGCGTCAACGGTGCGCAGTTCGGGCCGGCGCGCTCGCGCTGCGTGGTCATGGCTTATGACGCCACAGTGCTGGCCGGCACCCAAGGGATGCGCAACCACCAGAAGACCGACCGCATGCTCGGCATTGCATTGAAGGAGAAGCTGCCCGTGGTGCTGTTTGCCGAAGGCGGTGGCGGCCGGCCCGGCGATACCGACATGCCCATCGTCGCCGGCCTGCATGTGGGCACCTTCGCCAGCTTTGCCCGGCTCAACGGGCAGGTGCCGGTGTTGGGCATCGCGGCGGGCCGGTGCTTTGCGGGCAATGCGGCGCTGCTGGGTTGCTGCGACGTGATCATCGCGACGAAGGGCAGCAACATCGGCATGGGTGGCCCGGCCATGGTGGAGGGCGGCGGGCTCGGCGTGTTCCGGCCGGAGGAGATCGGACCGTCCGGCGTGCAGCATGCCAATGGCGTCATCGATGTGCTGGTGGACGACGAGGAGCAGGCCGTTGCGGTGGCGCGTCAATATCTGTCTTTCTTCCAGGGCGCGGTCCAGGAGTTCAGCGCGCCCGATGCCTTTGCCCTGCGCGACGCGGTGCCGGAGAACCGGCTGCGCGTCTACGACACGCAGGCGGTGTTGCGTGGTGTGGCTGACACCGGCAGTGTTCTGTTGCTGCGCAGCGGCTTTGGCAAGGGCATCCATACAGCGCTGGCGCACATCGAGGGGAGCCCGCTCGGCATCATCGCCAACAACCCCCTGCACCTGGGCGGCGCCATCGACGCCGATGCCGCCGACAAGGCCGCCCGCTTCATGCAGCTGTGCAACGCGCACGGCCTGCCGCTGGTGAGCTTTGTCGACACACCGGGCTTCATGGTCGGGCCGGAGATGGAGGAGCGGGCCCAGGTGCGGCACGTGAGCCGCATGTTCATCGCCGCCGCGCACCTGCGCGTGCCGTTCTTCAGCGTGGTGCTGCGCAAGGGCTATGGCCTGGGTGCCATGGCCATGACGGCGGGTGGCTTCCACGAGCCGGTGTTCAACGTGGCCTGGCCCACCGGCGAATTCGGCGCCATGGGGCTGGAAGGCGCGGTAAAGCTCGGCTTCCGCAAGGAGCTCGAAGCCGAACCCGAAGGCCCGCAACGCCAGGCGCTGTACGACCGGCTGGTGGCGCAACAGTATGAAAACGGCAGCGCACTCAACATGGCGGCGACGCTGGAGATCGACGCGGTGATTGATCCGGGGGAGACGCGGGCGTGGCTTGCCAGGGGGTTGGCTTCGGCGAGGGCTTCGATGGCACGCACTGAGGTGGTCTTCCATCTGGACGCCTGGTAATGTGGTTGTCGGGCTCGCGGAGACCGCGCGGCAAAGCTGCGTACGGGCATGCCGGGGCGCTTTACTGGAACGGCCTACGCTGCGCTGCGGCTCCCCTGCGTTGCTCTGTCTTGCGGGCCACTGCGGAACTCTCTTCGTTCGCTTCGCTCTCTCCGCTCAGACAACCGCAGTGAGTCAGTTTACGAAGCGCGCTGCGCGCGCGCCTGGTACGCCCGTGGAGGCGTTTACACAGCGAGGTGAAAGTCCTTGTCGGGGAAAGCCAGCACCCCGTAGCTGAAGGTAACTGCGTCGCTGCGAGGCGGGGTGGGGAGCAACCGGAGGCGAAATGGCGGTCCGCAGGAATACGGACTCGATTCGGCGGGGAGTGGTGGCGAGCCCCTTGGGCGGGTAGCGAAGCCTGAAACACATTGCAAGCGCTGGCATGGCGATAAGCGACTTGCAAACCACCCTTGTGGTTGGAGGCGGAACGTCAGGAAGTGTGAACGAGACAAGCGGGGAGACCTGCACGCCGGGGTGACGGAGTGCAGGAGTCAGAGTCCTCATAGTACCGAGGCCGCTGCAAGGCGGCCACAGGCCCGGGCAACATAAACCGGGCTGAGGGAAGGAGGGCAGGAAGGTGAATGCGTGAAAGACGGATTGAACGACCAGGAAACAGCAGCCCCAGTGCCGGCAACGGCTAAACAGGCTGCGTCGGACCCCGCCGCTGCAGGCTGCGCGCCTGCAGGGGAAAGCCACGCGTGGGAATGGGTAGACCGGGAGATCTGGACTGAACGCATGTTGGCGGCGCTGGTAACGGCGTCAAGCAAAGGCAAGCAAGGCAAGCAAGGCAAATGGTTCAGCCTGATCGACAAGGTCTGGCGCGATTCAACGCTGCAGGCGGCTTGGCAACAAGTCAGAAGCAGACGAGGCGCAGGAGGAATCGACGGCATCAGCATCGCACGCTTTGAGGCCCAAGCCCCGAAGTACCTGAGCGAGCTTGCAGAACAACTCAAGACAGGCCTGTATCGCGCCCAAGCCGTCCGTCGGGTGGAAATACCCAAGACGGGCGGGGGCAGCCGTCCACTGGGCATCCCCACGGTCAAGGACCGGGTGGTCCAGGCGGCGGTCAAACGCGTGATCGAGCCGATCTTTGAGAGCCAGTTCTGGGACACAAGCTTTGGGTTCCGGCCGGGCAAGGGCTGCAAGGACGCGCTGCGCGCCGTTGATGGCTGGATCAAACAGGGCTACACCCACGTGGTGGACGCCGACCTCAAGAGCTACTTTGACAGCATCCCCCAAGAGCGATTGCTTGCAAGAGTGTCCGAAAGCATCAGCGATGGGCGAGTCCTGGCGCTGATCGACGGCTGGCTCAAGCAGGACATCGTGCACGACCTCAAGCGCTGGACACCCACGAACGGCACGCCGCAAGGTGCGGTGCTCAGCCCGCTATTGGCCAACATCTACCTGCACCCTCTGGACGAGCACATGCTTGCACGGGGCTACAAGATGGTGCGCTATGCGGACGACTTCGTGATCCTGTGCCAAAGCGCCCACGAAGCGCAGCAGGCACTGGCCGAGGTCCGGCAGTGGGTAAACGAGAACGGGCTGGAACTGAACATGGACAAAACCCACGTAGGGGACTGCCTTCAAAAGGGGCAGGGCTTCGAATTCCTGGGTTACCGCTTCGAGGCGGGGCGGCGCATGGTCAGAAAGAAGAGCCAGATGAAGCTCAAGGATGCGATCCGGGAACGAACGGGACGCATGCGCAGCGGAGCGATGCGTGACATCGCACGGGAACTCAATCCTGTGCTGCGAGGCTGGTACAACTACTTCCAGCACGCGTCAGCGATCACCTTCAGGACGCTCGACAGCTTCGTGCGCAGGCGCCTGAGGGCCATCCTTCGGTGGCGCGCCAGTCGCCCCGGGCAAGGGCGCACATTCAAAGACCACAGCCAATGGCCCAATGCCTACTTCGCAACGCTGGGACTGTTCACCATGGACACAGTCCGGCGCTCAGCGAGCCAACCCCGATGAGGACTTCGCCAACTGGAGAGCCGTGTGCGGGAAAACCGCACGCACGGTTCGGAGGGAGGGGAGGCTGACACCTTCCCTACCCCTATCAAGCCATGCGCTGCTCGGCGGTGCCTCCACGGCCGGCCCGGCGCACACACCGCT
>CAZFKW010000352.1:0-4352 GCA_964519795.1 uncultured Ramlibacter sp.
CGGCCCCCTATTTTGACAGGTCGCGACAGGCCAGGGATTGACCATGAACACACGCAGCGAACGAGACACTTTTGGCCCCATAGACGTCCCTGCAGACAGCCTCTGGGGAGCGCAGACGCAGCGCTCGCTGCAGAACTTCGATATCTCGGGCGAGCAGCAGCCCCGCGAGATCATCCGGGCGCTGGCGCAGGTCAAGCGCGCGTCGGCCGTGGTCAACCACAACCTGGGTCTGCTCGATGCAGGAAAGGCCGGCGCCATCGTTGAAGCTGCCGATGAAGTGATCGCCGGAAAGCACCCGGGCGAGTTCCCGCTGGTCGTCTGGCAGACCGGCTCCGGCACCCAGACCAACATGAATGTCAACGAGGTGCTGGCCAACCGCGCCAGCGAACTGCTTGGCGGTCAGCGCGGGGAGGGCCGCCTGGTGCATCCGAATGACGAAGTCAACCGCAGCCAGTCGTCCAACGATGTGTTCCCCACGGCGATGCATGTGGCGGCGGTGGACAGCATCACGCACCGGCTGCTGCCGGCCCTGCAGACCCTGCGCACCACGCTTGCCGGCAAGGCCAGGGACTTTGACCTGATCGTGAAGATCGGCCGCACCCACCTGCAGGACGCCACGCCTCTGACCCTCGGCCAGGAGTTCTCCGGCTATGTGGCACAGCTTGACAACGGTGAGAATCACCTGCGTGCGGCCTTGCCCCACCTGTGCGAACTTGCCCTCGGCGGCACTGCCGTTGGGACCGGCCTGAACGCCCCGGAAGGTTATGCGGAGCAGGTGGCGGTGGAGCTTGCGCGTCTCACCGGCCTGCCGTTCGTCACAGCCCCCAACAAGTTCGAGGCCATGGCCTCAACCGATGCGCTGGTCCATGCCCATGGCGCACTCAAGACGCTGGCCGCCAGCATGATGAAGATCGCCAACGACGTGCGCTGGCTGGCCAGCGGCCCGCGCAGCGGCATCGGCGAGCTGTCCATTCCCGAGAATGAACCGGGCTCGTCCATCATGCCCGGCAAGGTCAACCCGACGCAGAGCGAGGCGGTCACCATGCTGTGCTGCCAGGTGTTTGGCAACGACGTGGCCATCAATTTCGGCGGCGCATCAGGCAACTTCGAGCTGAATGTGTTCCGGCCCATGGTGGCGCACAACTTCCTGCAGAGCGTGCGCCTTCTTGCGGACGGCATGAAGAGTTTCAACGACCATTGCGCGGTGGGCATCGAGCCCAACCTGGCGCGGATTGATGAACTGGTCAGGGGTTCGCTGATGCTGGTGACGGCGCTCAACCCGCACATCGGCTATGACAAGGCTGCATTCATAGCCAAGAAGGCGCACAGGGAGGGCACCAGCCTGCGCGAGGCGGCCGTGGCATCCGGGCACGTGACGGGCGAGCAGTTTGACCGGTGGGTTCGGGCGGAGGATATGGTCGGGCGTCGGGCCGCGTAAGCCGTCAGGCCCCTGTGCGGCGTTCGGGCACCGCATCCGGTGGAACGGGCGCCTTGCTGGGCAGGCGCAGGTGCAGCGCGGCCTGGGCCAGCAGGTTGGCTGACACTGGCGCGGTGACGAAGACAAACAGGGTAATCAGCAGCTCGGCAAAGCCTGCGCGCCCCTGCACGGCCGACAGGACCATGCTGGCAATCAGGATGCCGCCGACGCCCAGCGTCGAGGCCTTGGTGGGGGCATGCATGCGCATGAAGAAGTCGTCAAGACGCACAAGCCCGATGGCCCCGACAAGCAGGAAGAAGGCCGCCACGACCAGCAGCCCGGCGGCCAGCCATTCAACGATGGGTTGGATGTCCATGATCTGCGCGTCCCTGGTTTATTCGACCACGTCACCGCGCGTCAGGTAGCGGGCGAGCGCAACGGTTGAGGCAAACCCGAGCATGGCGACGATCAATGCGGCTTCGAACAGCATGGGTGACTGCTGGCGTATGCCCAGCAGCACGATCAGCGCGACGGCGTTGATGTAGAGTGTGTCAAGTGCCAGCACCCGGTCCGTCAGGTGGGGCCCTCGCACCAGGCGCCAGGCACACAGCGCCAGCGCGAGGGCGACCGCCACGAACGCAATGTCAAGGGCAATGCCAAGTACTCCGGTGTTCATGTTGACTGCTCCTTCAGGCCGGTGCGGCCTTCGAATATTTCCAGAAGAGGCGTTTCGTAGCGGGCCTTCATGTCGGCGGCCATCTGCGCCGGGTCGCTGCAATCCAGTGCATGGACCAGGATGATGCGGCGCTCCTCGTCGATGGTGCACGACACGGTGCCCGGTGTTGTCGTGATGATGGTGGCAAACAGCGAGATGCCGGCCGGGTGAATGAGGTCCAGCGGAACAGGGACCCAGCCAGGCCTGGGCCTGTCCAGCGGCCCCAGAACCAGCCGGGCCACCGTGATGTTGGACACGATGATGTCCCACAGCACGATCATGGCAAGCCGCAGGGCCGGCACGGCCCGGATCGTCACAGGCGCCGGCAGGAAAACATGCAGGAGCCGGGGCACGACCAGGCCGATCAGCGCAGCCGACAACAGGTGCACAGGCTCAAGGGTGTGTTGCAGCAGCAGCCAGCTGGCTGCCAGCAATGCGGACAGCCAGGGGTGGGCGAGCCAGGGTGCCTTTTTCATGGCTTGCCTCCTGCGGCCGGCGCGCCGGATGAGCCCGGAAGGCGGACTTCACCTTCGCCGCCGCGGTAGGGCCGTGTGCTGGAACTGCCTGGCTCGCCCAATGGCCCGAGCACGGCGCGCGCATACGCTGATGGGTCTGCCAGTTGCGCGGCTGCCGCATCGGTATAGCGCTTGAGCGGCGAGGCGCAGATGGCCAGCAGGATGCTCAGGGCCAGCAGGCTCATCGTCGCGCCCGTGAGTTTGCGGCTGCCGCCGGCAACGCCATGCGGGTCATGCAGGGGCAGCACGTTCCAGAACAGGATGGCGCCCGCGCGGGCCAGGCCGATCAGCGTCAGGAATCCACCTGTCAGCACGACCGTCCAGATCCATGCATGAGCCGGGGAGGGCGACGAACTTTCAAGGATCATGAGTTTGCCCAGGAACCCGGGCAGCGGTGGCAGGCCGGCGACCGATGCCGCTGCCAGCAGCGTCATCAGGCCCAGCATGACGGGTTGCGCGACCGGTGCTGACGGCTGCAGCCGGTCACCCGTCTCTCCGCGCTGTGACGCAACCAGCTCCACGAGCAGGAACAACACCGCGATGGCCAGTGTGCTGTGGACCATGTAGTACAGTGCTGCCGACATGGCGGCCGGCGTGAAAATGCCGATACCGGCCATGATGGTGCCGACCGACGCCACGGTGAGGTAGGCCACAAGGCGCGCCAGTGAATGCGCGGCCAGGGCGCCCAGCACGGCCAGCGTGGTTGTCACGAGGCCGAGCGGCAGGAGCCAGGGCTGCGCGGTCAGCGCAGCCTGACCCGCGCCTTCACCCAGCATGACCGCGTGCACGCGGATGATGCTGTAGACACCTACCTTGGTCATGATGGCAAAGAGCGCGGCCACCGGCGCACTGGCCGCGGCGTAGGTGCCCGGCAACCAGAGGTACAGGGGCACGATCGCAGCCTTGAGGCCGAACACCACGAGCAGGATGAGTGCTCCGGCTTTCAGCAGCGCCACCTCTTGCGGCCCGAGCTGTGCGATGCGCAATGCCAGGTCGGCCATGTTGAGCGTTCCCGTCAGGCCATAGACGATTGCCAGGCCAATCAGGAACAGGGCCGAAGCCACCAGGTTCAGCACCACATAGTGCAGGCCCGCCTTGAAACGCGCTTGCCCCTGGCCATGCAGCAACAGGCAGTACGAGGAGATCAGCAGCACCTCGAAGAACACGAACAGGTTGAACAGGTCGCCCGTCAGGAAGGCGCCGGACAGACCCATCAGCTGGAAGTGGAACAGGGCATGGAAGTGGCGCCCGTGCGTATCCCAGCCGCCGGTGGCGTACCAGAGCACCGGCAGGGCAATGGTCCAGGTCAGCGCCAGCATCATGGCGCTCAGGCGGTCCACCACGAGCACGATGCCAAATGGTGCCGGCCAGCCGCCCAGCGGGTACACGTTCAGGGGGCCGCCGGCTGCTTCCAGCATCAGCCGCCATGCCAGCACGGCCCCGAGGCCCACCGACACCAGGCTGATGATGCGCCGGCGCCGCAGCAAGGCGCCGCCATGGCTGGCCTCGCCGCCATCATCGCCCAGCAGCAGCATCGCGACGGCGGTGAACAGTGGAAGCAGCACCGGCAACACCGGCAGGTGCGTGCTGAAGACGGCGTCAAGCAACCCGGTCATTCAGACTTGTCCTTGTGCGGCGCGCTGCCGTGGCCCGGCTCATGGCCGTCCACGTGGTCGCTGCCGGTTTCATGGCGGCTGCGCAAGGC
>CAZFKW010000353.1:0-4337 GCA_964519795.1 uncultured Ramlibacter sp.
GGTGTTCCTCGGCCGCTCTGTGACCAAGACGACCAACATGAGCGAGCAGACCATGCAGAAGGTGGACATGGAAGTGCGCCGCATCATTGACCAGCAGTATGCCCTGGCGCGCAAGTTGATCGAGGACAACTCGGACAAGATGCATGCCATGGCCAAGGCCCTGCTTGAGTGGGAAACCATCGATGCCGAACAGATTGACGACATCATGGCCGGCAAGCCTCCACGCCCGCCAAAGGACTGGACGCCGCGTACCCCGACCGGCGGCAGCGGTGGGGCCGGCGGCGGTGGTGCCGTGCCGGCCGATCCGGCGCCGACAGCCGCATAACAGGACGCCCCCCGAAGCGCGCTCTGCGCGCCTCCCCCCACTGGGGGGCAATGCAGCGGCCCGTCCTGAGCTTGTCGAAGGGCGGTTCCGCGCATTCCCCGAGTGCAGTGTGGCTGGCAGATCCGTATTTCCTTGGGTGGTCCTGTAGTGCGTGCGCAGACAATACAGCCATGCATTGGCAAACCACCCGATTCTCCATCGACCTGTCCAGGCCGCAGGTCATGGGCATCGTCAACGTGACGCCCGACTCTTTTTCTGACGGCGGCCGGCATGCGGGCGCAGGCCCGGCACTGGCGCACTGTGAGCAACTGGTCCGGGAGGGGGCCGACATCCTTGATATTGGCGGCGAATCCAGCCGGCCCGGGGCGCCGCCGCTGCCGCTGGAGGATGAACTGGCCCGGGTGTTGCCGGTTGTGCGCGAGGCTGTGAAGCTCGGTGTGCCGGTCTCCGTGGACACCTGCAAGGCGGCTGTCATGCAGGCCGTGCTGGACCTTGGCGCAGACATCATCAACGACATCTGGGCCCTGCGCCAGAGCGGCGCGCTCGAAGCGGTGGCGCAGCACGCCGGCTGCGGCGTCTGCATCATGCACATGCACCGTGAACCGCTGACCATGCAGGCTGAACCCATGGAGGGTGAGGTTGTGTCGCAGGTTCTGGACTTTCTGGCCCGCCGGAGTTCGGCGTTGCTGGCCAGTGGAGTGAGCCGCAACCGCATCGTATGGGATGCTGGCACCGGCTTTGGCAAGACTGTGGCGCAGAACTTCGAGCTGCTCGCACGGCAGGGCGAAATCCTGCAGGCGGGATACCCCGTGCTGGCGGGCTGGTCGCGCAAGTCATCGCTGGGCGCGGTGACGGGGCTGGAGGTGCAGGACAGGCTGGTTCCCAGTGTGGCCGCTGCCTTGCTGTCAGTGGAGCGCGGCGCCAGCATTGTGCGGGTCCATGACGTCAGGGAGACTGTCCAGGCCCTGAAGGTCTGGCAGGTCGTGCGGGAGGCGCAGCGCGCATCGAAGACAATCCATCCATGACAAGAAAATACTTCGGCACGGACGGCATTCGCGGCACTGTCGGCCAGCCACCCATCACGCCGGATTTCGTGCTGCGCCTGGCGCATGCCGTCGGCCGCGTGCTCAGGAAAGCCGAGTCGCGGCCGACAGTGCTCATCGGCAAGGACACCCGGATCTCGGGCTACATGCTGGAAAGCGCGCTGGAGGCAGGCTTCAACTCGGCTGGCGTGGATGTCGTGCTGCTCGGGCCGCTGCCCACGCCCGGCGTTGCATACCTGACGCGCGCGCTGCGGGCTGACCTGGGCGTGGTCATCAGTGCCAGCCACAATGCTTTTCCCGACAACGGCATCAAGTTCTTCAGTGCTCAAGGGGCCAAGCTGCCGGACGAATGGGAGCTTGAGGTTGAAGCCATGCTTGATGAACCGCCCGTCTGGGCCGACTCTGCCGCCATCGGAAAGGCGCGCAGGCTGGACGATGCAGCAGGCCGCTACATCGAGTTCTGCAAGAGCACATTCGCCAATGACCTGACCCTCAAGGGCCTGAAGATCGTGGTGGACGGCGCCCAGGGGGCGGCCTACCAGATTGCGCCCCAGGTTTTCCACGAACTGGGCGCCGAAGTCTTTGCCATCGGCTGTGCGCCAGACGGGACGAATATCAATGACCACGTCGGCGCCACCCACCCGCAGGCGCTGATTGAAGCCGTGAAGGCGCAGAAGGCGGACTACGGCATTGCGCTGGATGGCGACGCCGACCGCCTGCAACTGGTGGATGCAACGGGCCGCCTGTTCAATGGTGATGAAGTCCTGTACCTGATGGTCCGCGAGCGCCTGGCGCGGGGCGAGCAGGTGCCAGGCGTGGTCGGCACGCTGATGACCAATATGGCGGTCGAAGTGGCGCTCAAGGCGCGGGGCGTGAAATTCGTGCGCGCCAAGGTGGGCGACCGGTATGTGCTGGAAGAGCTCACCCGCCACGGCTGGCTGCTCGGCGGTGAAGGCTCGGGCCACCTGCTGGCGCTGGACAAGCACACCACGGGTGACGGCCTCATCAGCGCATTGCAGGTGCTGCAGGCCTGCGTGCGCAGCGGCAAGACGCTGGCACAGCTGCTGGCCGACGTGACGCTGTTTCCGCAGGTGCTCATCAATGTCCGCCTGCGCCCGGGGCAGGACTGGAAGGCCAACCCGCTGCTGGCCGATGAAACCAGGGCGGTTGAAGCCGAACTGGGCAACACGGGCCGCCTGCTCATCCGCGCCAGCGGCACCGAGCCCTTGCTGCGCGTGATGGTGGAGGCGCGCGACGGGCAGCAGGCCGCAGACTGCGCCCAGCGGCTCGTGGACGCTGCCCGGGAGGGTTGATCAGGAGCGGCGCGACAGCCGGTCGCGCATGCGCCAGGCCTGAAGCGCCACCAGCTCGCCGAGGCCCCGCAGCAGCTCGATCGACAGGGCGGCGACTTGCAGGGTCAAGAGGCTGAGGTGTTTCATGCCGTGATCCTGCCGCGTCAACATGACAAAACCGTGTCAGCGCAACGCGCCGCGCTGCAGTAAGCTGCGCAGCAGTGCCGCATTCCCACCACCTGCCTGAACTCGACGAACTGCAACGCATCATTGCGTTGGGAGGCTCGCACCTGCACGTCACGACCCAGCCGCTGCCCGGTCATCCGCCGCTGTACACGGTGTCGCTGGGCAACCCGGCCCCTGACATGCCGGCGGTGGGTCTTTTTGGCGGCGTGCACGGGCTGGAGCGCATTGGCTCGCAGGTTGTCATTGCCTGGCTGCATGCACTGGTTGCGCGGCTGCGCTGGGACGCGTCCGTGCACGCCTTGCTGGACCAGGTGCGCCTGGTCTTCATGCCGGTCGTCAACCCCGGCGGCATGCTGCGCCATACCCGCGCCAACCCGGCCGGTGTGGACCTGATGCGCAACGCACCAGTGGACGCGCGCGAGGCTGTTCCCTTCCTGGTCGGCGGGCAACGCATCAGCGCGGGGCTGCCCTGGTATCGTGGCCGCGCAGGCGCACCCATGGAGCCCGAAAGCGCGGCGCTGTGCGCACTGGTCGAGACCGAGCTGCACGGCCGGCCGTTCAGCCTCGCGCTGGACTGTCATTCGGGCTTTGGCATGCGTGACCGCGTGTGGTTCCCTTATGCGCACCGCCGCACGCCGATTCCGCACCTGGCGCAGCTGCACGCGCTTCAGGCGATGTTTGCAGACAGCCACCCGCACCACAACTACGTGTTCGAGCCGCAAAGCCACCAGTACCTGGCGCATGGCGACCTGTGGGACCATCTGTACCTGCGCGCCTGTGCGCAGCCCGGGCCGGTGTTCCTGCCGCTGACGCTGGAGATGGGCTCGTGGCTCTGGGTCAAGAAGAACCCCCGCCAGATGTTCTCGCGCCGTGGCATTTTCAACCCGCTGATCGCCCACCGCCACCAGCGGGTGCTGCGCCAGCACCTGCCGCTGCTGGACTTCCTGACGCGCGCCACCGCCGCCTGGCAGCGCTGGTTGCCTGAACAAGCCGGCGCCGGCCATGGCGAGGCTCTGGCGCACTGGTACGGGGACAGGCCATGACCACCTGGGTGCTGTTGCGCGGCCTCACGCGTGAGACGGCTCACTGGAACGGTTTTGACGAGCGGCTGGCCACGGCACTCGGCACCGGGCACTGTGTGCTGACGCTGGACCTGCCGGGCAATGGCACGCTGCACAAGGCGCGCAGCCCCGACAGGGTCGCAGGCATGACCAGCGCCTGCCGCGCTGAACTGGGCCGTCGCGGCCTTGCGGCGCCGTATGTGCTGGTGGCCATGTCCCTGGGCGGCATGGTGGCGCTGGACTGGGCCTGCAGCGCGCCGCAGGAGGTGGCCGGCTGCGTGCTGATCAACACCAGCCTGCGGGGCCTGAGTCCGTTCTGGCGGCGCCTGCAGCCGCACAACTACCCGACGCTGGCGGGGCTGATGGCGCCGGGCCGTACACCCTTGCAACGTGAGCAGGCTGTGCTGGCCATGACCAGCAACCATGCGGC
>CAZFKW010000354.1:0-4315 GCA_964519795.1 uncultured Ramlibacter sp.
TGCGCAACCGTTCACGATCGACCGGAATCAGTGTTCACGATCGCCGGAATACGCAGTTGTCAGGCAGTATGCGCAAGGGCACGTTGCGAATCTTCTGGTACAGCTCGCTGGTGGCCAGAAGAAAGGGCGGCGCAAAGTGCAGGTAGGCGCGCTCCGCGCCTTCCAGCTTCCAGGTGATCTGGGCGGGGTGGGGCGACAGGCGGTACGCTGACTCTGCCTTGCCCACCAGGAGCAGGGTGGCGCGGGTGATTCGACCGTCTTGTGTCAGCCGTGCCCGGTCCAGAAATACGGCATCCGGCCAACCGGCAACTTCGCCCTCGGCAAAGCGGTTCGCATACTTTTTCTCGAATGATTCGCGCGCCTTGGAAAGCGCAGCCACATCCAGGTCCGCCAAGGTCGCGCCCGGCACATGCTGCGCTGTCCAGTCAGCTGCGCCTACCTGGCGGCGCAGTGCGTCCAGTTTGTCAAGGCCCAAGTGAGTCAGGCTTTCGCCGGCACGGGCGTAGTAGTGGCCCTTCCAGGCAATGGGCATGCCTTGCGGCGCAGCAGGAATCTCCAGCAACAGGACGCGGCCATGGGCCGTTTTCAGTTCATGGATATCGCGCAGGTGATGCTGGGTTCGGTGTCGCCCGATATCTGCATCTTCAGGCTCTGCAGGCGTTCGGGCTCCAGGCGATAGTCTGTTCCCACCACGGCGCGGGTCGTGTTGTCTACGCCAAACACGAGCCACGCGCGTTCTTCATTGCGCAAGTTGGCTTCGTTGGCCAGCGCCGAAAAATACTTTCCAATGTCGCCGGTGGAGAAGCCGTCGCCAGCGCGCTTGAACTCCACTAGTTCGCTCTCCCAGCGTGCGATCAAGCTGTGGAGCTGGGCCTCCAGATCTGATGGGTCCATGCGGTTGGCGTCTATTGTTTTGTCTTCAGTGAGGGGCAATATGAGATTGAACCAGCCAGCAAATCAATCGCCTGCAGTTTCACCGGCACAGGCCTGCAATACCCGTCTTGAACTTGATCTTCATGCCTTCCAAGCCTCGTCTTGGGTGCATCTTACCCAAGACTTGCCCACACAAAAACGCAGGAGCCGAAGCCTCATCAAGTCACGCACGCGCAGATGGCTGACCTGCAGGCACTGGCCAACGCGGCAATGGAGTTGATGCGCGCGCGAGCCCGCCAATAACTCCGTGCCGCGCCACCGGCAGTGCCTATCGCGCTGCAGCGGCCTTGTGCATCCTGATCAACGCCCTGTTCAAGCCCTCATCACTGGGAATCATCTCCTGCAGCGTTTCCAGCAGGTGGGGCCAGTAGAGCGCGTCGGTTTCGACAACGTCTGACATGGACGCAGCCTTGTAGGCAATGATCATGTCACGCAGCCGGTCTATGGCGTTGGCAAACTGGGAAATCTCGGACTTGAGGTGGGCGAGGGCGTCATCAGACATGCGGGGCTCCGGTTCCAGACTTGAAGAACCTGCCGCCTTCAGAACAAAAGATGAAGGCGGCAGACCGTGCAGGTTGGCGGACCGGATACGAGACCGGTAGCCCCTTGCGGGACTCCCGCACGGCCCGCCTAATGGGAGCCATGCGCGCTGTACTAAAAGCCGCGCGACCCGTTGCCGGGCCGCGCGGTGTACAACGCTCGTATACGGGCCGCCAAGCCCGTGTCTCTTGCGAGACGGTGTGAAGTTTAACGGGTGTTTGCGCCCGGAATTGATACTTTTGGCCGTGATTGGGCTGGGCAGCCTTGCGTCATGCTTTCCTGCGCGCGTCTCTCTGCAATTGCCTTTTTCTCTCTGCAATCTTCTCTGCAAATGCGTTGGGGTGCGGTGTCAGAACCCTCAATGCAGAAGAGGGCGTATCGTCGGATATTGCTCAGTAAGTCTTTGATTGTTATGGATTTTTCGGTAGTGCAGTAATTGGACCAGTGGGGCAGCTGTGGCTTGTGGGCATCTCTGCAACCCTTATTTCGGCTTTGAAAAATAGTAAATCAGCGCTTTTGCAGAGCAAAGGTTGACTTGTCCGTGGACTTGCCAGTCCTGGCGGCAGGAGATCAGCCTCTATCGAGCGATGTCTTCAGGAAACAATCGCCCGCCGAATCAATCGGGCAAGAAGCATTAAGTCACTGATGTAGGCGGCAATAGACGCCTCGACCATTTCGGCCTGACTGATGCCAGCCCAGTCGAGACGATGCCCCGCGTCAGTGGCGAGTTGCAACATGAACTGGCGCTGTGCCCTGCCGTTGCCTTCACGGAAGGGGTGCAGGACATTGATTTCGCCGAGGTAGTGCCCTGCCCGCTGGCTGAAGTTGTCAATATCCAGGCCGCGCAAATGCTGTTCCTTTGAAAGCTCACCGAACAGCTGGGTCGCGGCGCTCTCAATCACCATTTGACGGGCGAGTTCTGTGTTGCCCTTCCTGATTTCGACTGTCCGTAGCTGACCGGCCCAGTCATAGACATCTGCAAAGAGGCGTTGGTGAATGGCTCGCAGGTGCTTGAGGTCAAAGCGGCCTTGCAACGGTTGCTCTTGAAGCTCGTTGGTACGCAAAAAAGACAAGCTGGACTCAGCCTTATCAAGCTCAGCCTGATCCTTGATGCCCAGAAGGTTCCGCAGAACGCCTGTGTCTTTGTCCAGATACGGATCGCCTCTATCTCCGGCGTATTTCATGCCGTTCTGTTCTGAAGTCTGGCTTTGTACTCTGAAATTGCCTGAGCGATGGACTTCTCTCCGCGCGCCCAATTTTGCGCGTCTTCAAGAACCTGGTGATCGGGTTCCAGCCCTTCCATGCGCTGGCTGGCCAGTGCGTTTTGCACCACTGCGTGACGCGCAATCTGTTCCTGCTTCGCAAGCATGGCGTACTCCTTCATGAACTGTTGGCAGTTTATCGGGTTCATGCGGATCGTGGCTTGCAGAATCGCGCGCCCGGGCCCTGATCAGGCCACGAAAAGGCATGCTTGATCCTGTTCAATGGGGTCCGTGCTCGTTGCCAGCGAACTTGTCCCACAGACTGTGGGACAAATGTGCCCGCATAGGACTAACCCGCATCAAACCGTCACATTACCTTCATATACTGATTCGATGTCAAACATCCAGCTGGTCGATGTGGCCAAGCGCTGGGGCGACACCACGGCCCTCGAAAATATCCGGCTGGACATTGCGTCCGGGAGCTTCTGCGTGCTGCTGGGGCCGTCCGGCTGCGGCAAGTCCACTACCCTGCGCATCATTGCGGGCCTTGAAACGGCCACGAGCGGCCAGGTTTTCATTGACGGCAAGGACGTCACCGGCCTGCCGCCTGCGCAGCGTGGCATTGCCATGGTGTTCCAGAACTACGCGCTGTTCCCGCACCTCAATGTGGCAGACAACATTACCTTCGGCCTGTCGGTTCGCAAGATGCCGGCGGCTGAAACGGCCAAGCGTCTTTCTGAAACTGCAGAGTTGCTGGGCCTCACCGCCTTGCTGGACCGCAAGCCCTCGCAGCTTTCGGGCGGCCAGCAGCAGCGTGTGGCCCTGGGCCGGGCGCTGGTGGCGCAGGCCAAGGTCTGCCTCATGGACGAGCCGCTGTCCAACCTGGACGCGCAGCTGCGCCAGGAGATGCGCACCGAGCTGCGCGAGCTGCAGCAGCGGCTGAACCTTACGGTGGTGTACGTCACGCACGACCAGGCCGAGGCCATGAGCATGGCCGACCAGGTTGTGCTGCTCAACAAGGGCCGCATCGAGCAGGCGGCCTCGCCGCGCACACTTTATGCTCAACCCGCAACGACCTTTGCTGCCAGCTTCATCGGCACGCCGTCGATGAATCTGCTGCGGCTGGACGGTGACCGTGTGGCAGGAAGCGATGTCGGCGCAGGCCGCAACGGCGGGTTGAATGGCCGCACGGCCCACTGGCTGGGGATCCGCCCCGAGGCCGTCGGTCTGGGCGGGCAGGTGCCCGCAGCAGTCCGCTCCATTGAATACCTGGGCGCAGACCTGATCCTGCATTGCAATGTAGGGACCGAATCGCTGACCGTGCGCACCGATGGCCAGGCCGAGCTGGGCGCGGGAAGCCAGGTGATGCTGACATGGCCTGCGTCAAGCATGCACCATTTTGATGAGCAGGGGCAGCGGCTGGCCTGAGCCGCGACAGCACATGACGAAGCCATGACACACACCTTTCACATATTGCAATTACGCTGACACATCCAAGGAGTCATTCATCATGCAACGCAAGACTTTCAACCGCTTCATCCTCGCTGCAGGCGCAGCAGCCACCCTGGGCCTGGGCACGGCCCACGCGCAGGCCCAGACAGAAATTTCTTTCTTCTATCCGGTGGCCGTGGGCGGCCCCA
>CAZFKW010000355.1:0-4315 GCA_964519795.1 uncultured Ramlibacter sp.
CCTCGCATGCTGGAATCAAAATCCAGTGCCTTTACCAACTTGGCGACTCCCCTACACAGGTTGGCAATCAGGGACTGCCGACCGAATCAATCGTCGCTGGGTGCCCAACCTTCAAGAGGATGAACATCCAAATTATTGCACTGTTGGATACGCCAGGTTTCTGGAACCCCCGAAGCATCCACCTCTTGCAATACCTGCGCAAACACCGCACTTCCCGAGCCTGTCATCCGGCCCTGCAACCCTTTTGACTCAAGCCACTGCAGGGCCTGCGTCACACCGGGGCAAAGCCTCTGGGCAACTGGCTGCAGGTCGTTGTGCCCGAAGTTGAGCTTCTTGGCGTCGCTGTTTGCAGCAAAGCCTGAAAGTATAGCAGTTTCAGTGTTGCGATTCAGGTCCGCTGCGTTAAAGATGAGCCGTGTTTCCAGACCTTGCGGGGGCTTGACTACGACAAACCGGGCCGCAGGCAGGTCAACCGGGGTGATTTTCTCGCCAATGCCCTCGACCCAGGCATTACGGCCGCGCAGGAAAAACGGCACGTCCGCCCCCAGTTTGAGGCCGATGGCCAGCAGCGCAGAAAGTGGCAGGCCAAGGCCCCAGAGCCGGTTGAGCGCCAGCAGGCAGGAGGCCGCGTCCGACGATCCTCCGCCCATGCCGGCCTGCGCCGGGATGCGCTTGTCGACACTGATGTGAGCGCCGCAAGGCGTTTGCGTTGCGGTTTGCAGGGCACGGGCGGCGCGCACGGTCAGGTCATCTTCCGGCTGCGCCGCCCGGTGATGTGGAGGAACAGGTTGAGCTTGGCCGGGGCCGGCACGTCGTACAAAGCCTTCAAGGACGCCCCCCGTCCGGCCTTCGGCCGCTCGGCGCAGGCACCAGAGGCGGCGGCGCGGAGCGGCCGTCCAAGCCTGCGCAGGCAGGCTCGGAGCCGAGGCCTCTCAGCCCCATGGGGGGCGAAGCCAGTGGCCCGGCAGAGCCGGTTCCACGGCATCCTGGAATTGACACCTCCTCATGCTGCATGAGTCGCCTACTTGTCCAGCACCACGCGCAACTGCGCGGTCGGCAGGGGGCTGCTGCGCGTGGCGGAGATGCGCCCGTCGGTCAGCTGCGTCAGGTCGGCTTGCCAGCCGGGCACGGGGGTGTTGGTGCCGCGCAACCAGTCAAACAGCGCGCCCACCGGAATCTCCGTGCCCGTTGCCTGGGCGACGAGTGCGCCCAGCGAGTCAAACCGGCTGACCTGGTTGCTGCTGTCGCGGAGCGTGGCGCTGCCCGGCGCCCAGTTGAGCACGGCGAGCGTGCCGCCCAGTGGCGAAAAGAGGCTGAGTTCGCCGCTTTGGGCATGGCCCTTGAGTTCGAAGGCTGCAGAGGAATACTGCGGGGGCTCGGACTCGACCTGCAAGGCCAGCCGGCCGGCCCAGAAAGCGTCCTTGACACGCTCCGCCTCGGGTGTTTTTGGCGTCTGCGCGCACGCGGCGAGCAGGCCCACCACGCCCGCGAGCAACCAGCACCGCAGGCTGGCAGCCATCACGGTTTGACGCGCAGGCGCTTCAAGGTCTCCTGCAGGGTCTCGTTCTCGGCGTTGATCAACAGGCCTTCCTTCCAGATGGCGGTCGCGCGTTCGCGCTGGCCCAGGCTCCACAACACCTCGCCCAGATGCGCAGCGATCTCGGCGTCGGGCTTGGCCTTGTAGGCAATGTCGAGGATGCGCAGTGCCTCGGTCTTGTTGCCCATGCGGAACTCGACCCAACCCAGGCTGTCCGAAATGTACGGGTCGCCAGGCGCAAACTCCAGCGCCTTCTGGATCAGCGCCTTGGCTTCCGGCAGGCGGACGTTGCGATCGGCCAGCGAATAGCCCAAGGCGTTGTAGGCATGGTGGTAGTCGGGCCTGGCTGCAATGATCTGGCGCAGCAGCCGCTCCATCTCGGGCAGGTTGTCCAGCTTCTCGGCCATCATCGCCTGGTCATAGATCAGGTCAGTGTCCTTGGGGTCCCTGGCCGAGGCGGCGGCCAGCATGTCGTAGGCCGGCTGGTAGAGTTTGTTGTCTCGCAGCAACTGAACTTCGGCCGATAGTTTCATCCGGCTTTCGGCCGCGTTGCGCTCAGGCAGGTTGCGAAGCAGCTGGCGGGCTTCCGCGAGCTTGCCCTGGCGCGCCAGGATGGACGCACGGCGGTTCTGTGCGCTGATGAGGTCCTGGGAATTCTCGATGCGGTCCAGCCAGGCCTCGGCGGCGGTGAAGTCCCGCCGCTTTTCGGATATTTGCGACAGCGCCAGATAGGCCTGCGCCAGCCCGCGCCGGCGCTCTTCGCTGGCGGGCTGTGACTGGGCAAGTTCGATGTAGCGCCGCAAGGATGTCTCTGCGGCGGCCGGCTGGTTCTCCTGGACCTGGAGCGTGCCCAGGATGAGCCAGGCCTCGGGGTAGGTGGGCCGCTCCGCCGTGACAAGACGGGCCTGCTCCGACGCTTCTGAATATCGCTGAGAGTCCAGCAGGGCGCGGGCATACCCCATGCGCAACTCGGGCAGGGGCTTGCCCTCAAGGTACTTGCGCACGATGGGTTCGGCCAGCGGCTGCTTGGGGTCCATCAGTTCCAGCGCGAGGATGGCCGGTCCGTCAGCCAGTGGATCCAGTGCCTGGGCCCGGCCGGCGGCTTCGAGCGTGCCGGGTGTGTCACCTGCAGCCATTCGCATGCGTCCCACCGAGGTCCACGCCGCAGCAGCCACCGCCGGATTGGCGGCATCCCGCAGGTAGTCGCCCAATGCTGTTTCCACGACAACGGCGGCCTGCTTCTTGTCTGTCACGCGGGCGTAGGTGCGCGCCACGGCGGTAATGGAGGCGATCCGGCCGTCGGTGCCCGCCAGGACGATTTCGTTCTTCAGCGGCTCCATGGTTTCGGGCACGCGGTTCAGCGCGACCAGGATCTGCAGAACGTAGCGGTTGGCCTCGCGCGATGTCGGCATGGCCTGTCGCCAGGCGCGTGCGGCCTGCAGCGCAGGCTCGCCGGAGCGGTTCTGCAGGGCAATATCAGCCGCGCGCTGGTAGAGCTTGGCGTCGTTGGTCTTGCGGGCCGCGTCAAGGATCAGGGAGTACGCGGCGCCAGGTTCCCCGCCCCGTGCATTGATTTCGCCAAGCAGCAACTGGTAGAAAAGCTGCCCGTCCATGGCCGAGACTGCGGGCTGCTGCGCGGTTCCGCCAGGTGCGGCCGGCGCATTGGGCTGGGCGTTGGCGCAGGCGGCGGCAAGGACGATGGGAAGCAGTGCAAGGCGGTGAAAGCGCATGGAGGGTAGGAACCCCACCTTGCGGTGAAGTTCCCCCCTAAGAACCGGACGTGCGCCTTTCGACGCATCCGGCTCACGCACGACCACTGGATGGATAGATTTGTCGGGTTGCATTCCCCTAGTCTACTTCTCCAGATTAAAGTCCCCGTGCTGGGACCGGCTTGGTTACCTCCAAACCCAGGGCGTGTACCCGCCGGTGACAGATCGGGTGCAGGAGCACCCGGTTGGAAAGAGCATGACTCCCCCCGTGCATCCGGTAGACGATATGGTGGTCGTCCATGTCAGATGCGCTGTCCAGTAATTGCTCACACAGGGCGCAATTGCCACCCTGTTCGTCCCACAGCTTGAGGCGCTGGTGGTCCCAGATGTCTTGCGACATCCTCGACCGGTACAGCTTTTCGCCGTAGAGCACGTCGGCAGGGTCAAAAGGGTTGTACGCCCCCTTGACCTTGATGTGACGGACAATTTTCGTGTCCGCCAGTCGCAGGAGCAACCGCAGGGCCTTCTCTCCGTCCCGATCCTGGTAGCTGCCAGCGAAGTCCGAGCGTGTGCCGAACCGATGCCAGTAGTGTTCCAGAACCCATTTCTGGGAATGACGGGGATGCCTGCGCAGACCCCACCGCATCAACCGCCAGTAGATCTGGTGGTCAAGCGCGGTGAATGCTGCCTTTGCAACAACTCCTTTGTGATACTCCGCCCAGCCCCGAAGGACTGGATTGAGCTTCCCGATGAGCAGTTCCGTTGGAACTGACAGCGAACTTTCGATGATGCCCTTGACCTTGTCATAGAACGCTTTCGCATTCTTGCGACTCGGCTTGATCAGCATCTTTCCACGGTACTTGCGGAAATTCCAGCCAAGGAAATCGAATCCCTCGTCAATGTGCAGGAGCCGCGTTTTCTCCTCAGACAGCGTCAGTCCCCGCTCGTGCAGGAACTTTTCCACCCAAGGCTTGACGGTTGTCTCCAGCACCTCTTGCGAGTTGCCAGTGATGACAAAGTCGTCCGCGTATCGCACAACGTTGACTTTCGCGCCTGCGGCCTTTGTGCT
>CAZFKW010000356.1:0-4292 GCA_964519795.1 uncultured Ramlibacter sp.
GTGTCCACCGTGTCGAACAGCGGCTCCTTGTCTTCCTGGTTGTCCTTGTTGTAGGCCAGGGGCTGGAGTTCGGGCACGTCGGGGTTCTTTTTCTGCGGCATGATCGATGAGCCGGTGGTGAAGCGGTCGGCGATCTGGATGAAGCCGAAGTTCTGGCTCATCCACAGGATCAGTTCCTCGCTCATGCGGCTGATGTGCACCATGGCCAGGCTGGCGGCTGCGGTGAACTCGATGGCGAAGTCGCGGTCGCTCACGGCATCCAGCGAGTTCTGGCACACGCCTTCCATCTTCAGTGTGGCCGCCACGCGCTCGCGGTCCAGCGGGTAGCTGGTGCCGGCCAGGGCCGCTGCGCCCAGCGGCAGGCGGTTGGTGCGGCGGCGCACCTCGGCCATGCGCTCGGCATCGCGGCTGAACATTTCCACATAGGCGAGCATGTGGTGGCCAAAGCTCACGGGCTGCGCCACCTGCAGGTGGGTGAAGCCGGGCAGGATGACGTCTACGTTCCTGTCAGCGATGTCAACCAGTGCCTTCTGCAATTCCACGAGCAGCTCGATGATGAGGTCGATCTCGCCGCGCAGCCACAGGCGTACGTCGGTGGCGACCTGGTCGTTGCGGCTGCGCCCGGTGTGCAGCCGCTTGCCGGCATCGCCGACGAGGGTGGTCAGGCGCGCCTCGATGTTCAGGTGGACGTCTTCGAGGTCCAGTTTCCATTCGAACGCGCCGGACTCGATTTCCCCGGCAATCTGCGCCAGGCCTTTCTGGATCGACGCATGGTCGGCGGCAGTGATGATGCCTTGCGCGGCCAGCATTTCGGCATGGGCCAGCGAACCGGCGATGTCCGCCTGCCAGAGGCGCTTGTCAAAAAACACGCTGGAGGTGTAGCGTTTGACCAGCTCGCTCATGGGCTCCGAGAACAGGGCCGACCAGGCTTCGGATTTCTTGTCGAGTTGGTTTTGGGACATATGAGGGCAATAATCGGGTTCTGACCGCCATTGTGGGCCACACCCGTCCGGATGAAAGATTCGCAAATTTTATCGACCTTCATGGAGACGCCACTGCCCGAGGCGCGGCAGGACGCCGGCAGCGTGCTGGTGTTCGATGCCTGCAGCATTGGCGTGGTCCTGCGCGCCGTACTGTTTGTGGAGACCGTCGTCTGCATCGGCGCCATGTTCGGCGCCGCCAATGTGGTGGACTGGCTCAGCCGCACCGCCATCCTGACTGGCGGCGCCCTGCCGGCCACACTGTTGTGGCTGGTTGTGGCCTGCTCGATGAAGACGCTGCTGGCCAGGCAGCCCCGGCGCGGCCAATACGCGGCCGGCGTCGCGCTGGGCGCGCTGGCAGGCCTTTATGGCTGCGCCTTGCTCTGGATGGTGGGTTTTGCGGAGGCGGCCCCCTGGGTGGCATGTGCCTTTGGCGGGGCGCTGATGTCTGCGCTCCTGGTGACAGCGCTGGTCATGCGAGCGCGGGGCCGCACACCAGCTGCGACGGCTGCCCGGCTGTCGGAGTTGCAGTCGCGCATCCGGCCGCATTTCCTTTTCAACACCCTCAATAGCGCCATTGCCCTGGTCCGTGCCGAGCCGGCCAGGGCCGAAGCGCTGCTGGAAGACCTGAGCGACCTGTTCCGCCATGCGCTGGTGGACCAGGGAGAGTCTGTCACGCTGGCGCAGGAAATCACGCTGGCCCGGCGCTACCTGGCCATCGAGCAGGTCCGGTTTGGTGACAGGCTGCAAGTCGAGTGGGCGCTGGACCCGGCGGCAGACGGCGCGAGGCTGCCACCACTCCTGCTGCAGCCCCTGGTGGAGAATGCGGTCAAGCACGGCGTCGAGCCGAGCGACAATGGCGCGCAGGTCAAGGTCAGCACACAGCGCCGCGGCAGTATGGTAGTGGTGAAGGTGACCAATACCGTGCCGGCAGGCCAGGGCCGGCGTGGCAACGGCGTGGCGCTGGACAATGTGCGCGACCGGCTGCGCCTGCTGCACGATGTGCAGGGGCAGTTCCAGACGGCGCTGAAGGATGGTGTGTTCCAGGTGCGCATGGAGATCCCTGTATGAGGGCGACGGAGCCATTCACATGAACCCGCTCAGGGTCCTGATCGTTGATGACGAAGCGCTGGCCCGTGCACGGCTGCGCACACTGCTGGGCGACTGCACGATGCCGGCCGTGACGGTCGGCGGCGAGGCGGCCAACGCCATGCAGGCGATCGAGCTGCTTACGCGCGAAAGCTTTGATGCCGCGCTGCTTGATGTACGCATGCCGGGGCCCGACGGGTTGAATCTGGCCCAGACCCTTCGCGCGTTGCCGAACCCGCCCGCCGTGGTATTTGTGACGGCACATGCCGAGCATGCGGTTGCGGCCTTCGAGCTCGATGCCGTTGACTATCTGACCAAACCGGTGCGGCTGGAGAGGCTGCAGTCTGCGCTGCACAAGGTGGAGCGCCATATCCAGGCCAGCAGGTCAACGCTGCAGGACCAGCAAGGTGGAATGCTGATCATCCAGGACCGCGGCCGTACCGAGCGGGTGCCGCTGCAGGAGGTCCTCTACCTGAAGGCAGAGCTCAAATACATCACGGTCCGCACGGCAGGCAAGAGCTACATCCTGGATGGCTCGCTCAGTGAACTCGAAGAAAAGTACGCCGCGCAGTTCATCAGGGTGCACCGCAACGCCCTGGTGGCGCGCCGCGCAGTGCGTGCGCTGGAGAAGCATTTTGACCCCGAAGAAGGCGAAGGCTGGGCCGTGCGCCTGAACGGCGTCGACGAGCTGCTGGCGGTTTCGCGCCGGCAGCTGGCGGCGGTGCGGGAGGCCATGGCAGGCTGAGCAGGTTTCGGCCCTGGCAAGCAGGTTCCACGGACTCCGGCTATGCTTGGGCGCCCATGCCTGATTCCAGCCCCGCCGCAGCAACCACCCACAGTTTTTCCGACCTTCTGGCGCTCCAGGCCTTCATGCGCTTCTGGTATGCGCGCCTGGCCGCCGTCATGGGCGGCCAGATGATGATGGTCGCAGTGGGCTGGCAGATGTATGACCTGACCGGCAGCGCCTGGGACCTCGGCCTTGTGGGGCTGTTCCAGTTCGTGCCGGCGCTGGTGTTGACCCTGCCCGCAGGCCACCTGGCCGATCGTGTTCACCGGGGCAGGATATTCGCCGCCACTACTGCCATCCATGCCGTGGTCGGCATTGTGCTGGCCCTCGCGGCGTACGAAGACTGGGCGACGCGCACACTGCTGCTGGCGATGTCGATCGTGCTCGGTTGCCTGCGCGCTTTCCAGATGCCGGCGCAGCAGGCGCTCACGCCGCTGCTGGTGCCTCCCATCATGCTGCCCCGCGCCATGGCGTTCAGCTCGGCGGGGCTGCAGGGCTCGGTCATTGCAGGGCCGGCGCTCGGCGGGGTGATCTTCGTGGCCGGCGCGCCGGCGGTCTATGCAACCTGTGCCGCGCTGTTTGCAGTCGCATGCGGTTTGATGATGGTGTTGCGCTATGACCATGTGCCTGCGCCCCATGAGCCCACCTCGTGGAGCACGGTGCTGGCGGGCGTCGTGTTCATCTGGCAGCGCAAGACGCTTCTGGGCGCGGTGTCGCTGGACCTGTTTGCCGTGCTGCTGGGCGGCGCCGTAGCCCTGCTGCCCATGTTTGCCAAGGACGTCCTGCATGTCGGCCCGTGGGGCCTGGGCCTGCTGCGCGCGTCGCCGGCAGTAGGGGCGCTCATCATGTCTGTCGTACTCACTCGGTGGCCGGTGGAGCGGCGCATCGGCACCAAACTTCTGGTAGCCGTCGCGGTGTTTGGCCTGGCGACCATCGTCTTCGGCCTGTCTACAAGCTTCCTGCTGTCGCTGGCCGCGCTGGCGGTGAGTGGGGCGGCAGACATGGTCAATGTCGTGATCCGCCAGACGCTGGTGCAGCTTGAAACACCTGACGTCATGCGCGGCCGGGTGAGCGCGGTCAATTCCATCTTTATCGGCGGCAGCAACCAGCTGGGCGAGTTCGAATCAGGCGCAACGGCTGCGCTGCTCGGACCAGTGGGTTCAGTGGTGCTGGGGGGCGTGGGTACTGTGCTTATTGCGCTGGCCTGGATCAGGCTGTTTCCCACGCTTGCCCGCCGCGACCGGATGACGCCCGAGCCCTGAAGTCCCCGGCCTGGCCTCAACCGGTGTTGCGCAGCCCGGCCGCGATGCCGTTGATCGAGATGTGGATGCCGGTTTGCACCCGCTCGTCGGTCTGGCCGCCGCGGTAGCGCCGCACCAGTTCAACCTGCAGGTGATGCAGGGGGTCGATGTAGGGGAAGCGGTGGCGGATGGAGC
>CAZFKW010000357.1:0-1550 GCA_964519795.1 uncultured Ramlibacter sp.
CATGAAAGACGCCCCGCCCTTCGAGCTGGAGCAGGCCGTCAAAAGCGTCATGGCCACCGGCAGCTATTTCAGCCCCGCCATCGCGCAGCGCCTGCTGCAGCCCTCGGAGCCGACCATCCAGGAGGAACTGACGGAGCGGCAGATCGAAATCCTCACGCTCATTGCCCAGGGCCGGGCCTCCAAGGAAATCGCCTACGACCTGGGCCTCAGCCCCAAGACGGTGGATGTGCACCGGGCACGCATCATGGAGCGGCTGCAGATCAACGACATTGCCAGCCTCACGCTGTATGCGGTTCGCAAGGGGCTGATCAAGCCTTGAGAGACGCCGTTTCGACAGCAGCGCCTGCGGTGCTGTTGAAGCAACGCGCCGGTTCAGGGCACAAGCCGCAGCAGCTTGCCCTGCCGGCTGTCCGTCAGCACGTATAGCAGCCCGTCCGGCCCCTGGCGGACATCTCGCACGCGCTCACCGACTTCTATCTTGTGCTCGCGAGCCACCTTGCCGCCTGACAGCTCAATGCGGCCGAGGTACCCAAACTTGAGCGAGCCGACGAAGAGATTTCCCTTCCAGGCCGCGCCATACCGGTCGCTCGTCAGGAACACCATGCCCGACGGCGCGATGGACGGCTTCCAGTAGTGCAGCGGCTGCTCCAGGCCGGCACGGGAGGTGATGCCGTCGCCGATCGTGCCGCCGCCATAGTTCTCGCCGTAGGTGATGACAGGCCAGCCATAGTTCAGCCCGGCTTTGGGGACGTTGATCTCGTCGCCGCCCTGCGGGCCGTGCTCGTGCATCCAGAAGCTGCCGTCCGGCCCGATGGTGCCGCCCTGTCCGTTGCGGTGGCCGTAGCTCCAGATCTCGGGCAAGGCGCCGGCGCGCGAGGCAAACGGGTTGTCTTTGGGCGCCGTGCCGTCCTTGTTGATGCGGATGACTTTGCCGATGTGGTTGTCCAGCTTCTGCGCGTCCTGCATGCGGCCATAGCGGTCACCGGTCGTCATGAACAGCGTGCCGTCCTTCGCCTCGGCGATGCGGCAGCCAAAGTGGGCGCTGCTGCGCACCTTGGGCTTCTGGCTGAAGATCACCTTCACTGACTGCAAACTGGCTGAATCCGGCGCCAGCTGCGCAGTGGCCAGCGCCGTACTGTTGCCGCCGGGGCCAGGCTCGGAGTAGCAGAAGAAAATCCGGCGGTTCTGCGCAAAGGCTGAATCCGTCACCACATCGAGCAAGCCGCCCTGCCCGCCCGCCTCCACTTCCGGCACATTGGCCAGCGGCGCGCCCAGCCTGTCATCGTGCGAAACCACGCGCATGCGGCCAGGCCGCTCCGTCACCAGAAAGCCGCCACCGGGAAGGAAGGCCAGGCCCCAGGCATTCTCCAGGCCGGTGGCTACCTGCTCCTGCCGGATGTTCTGCGCAAGCACGGCTCCACTGGCCAGAAGCGCCACCGCGGCTGTGGCGGCAAGCAAGGTGCGGGCGAAGGTCAAGCGGCTCGGTTGATGCATGAGGGCTCCTGTGCAGGCTGGACAAGCGGTTTCCAGCGGCCAGTATGTAGGACCAA
>CAZFKW010000357.1:1560-3690 GCA_964519795.1 uncultured Ramlibacter sp.
CATCAGCGGGCGTCGCAAGTCCCCGCAGGACGACAGCTTTCCTGAATGTGAGCTCTTTGTGTACGCGGACAGGACATATATTGAGTGGGTGCGCCGTTCTTACATTTGATTTTCATATAAATCAACAACTTGGCGCATCAATCTCACTTGACTTCTAGCTTTACACCCCCTAACCTTGCGCCCATGCAACGAATCGCCGCCACCGCCCTGCTCGTCATGCTGCTCGTCATGCTGCTCGGCATGGGCGCGGCCCAAGCGGCGCCGTCAGAGGGTTCGGATGACGACCTCCACAAGCTGCTGGCTGAAAAAGGCCTGATCTCGCAGATCCAGCACGTGCGCCAGACCGTTCGCGACAAGGCATCCGACCTGGTCGTCAACGCCATGGGCTTCCTCGGTGTACCGTACCGGCGCGGAGGCAACAATGCTGAAACCGGATTTGACTGCAGCGGCTTTGTGAAAGCCATGTATGAGCAAACCGTTGGCCTCATGCTCCCCCGCCGCGCCAACGAGCAAGCCGCCGCCACCCGGAAAATTGAAAAAGCCGAGCTTCAGCCCGGCGACCTGGTGTTCTTCAACACCATGAGGCGCGCATTCAGCCATGTCGGCATCTATGTGGGCGAAGGCAAATTCATCCACTCCCCCAGGCCCGGCGCGCAAGTGCGGGTGGACGACATGCGCAACAGCTACTGGCAGCCCCGCTTTGACGGCGCGCGCCGCGTGGAAGCAGCCCATGCCGGCCAGGCCCTGCACACAACGCCCGCCGTGTCGGCTGTGGCGGACTTTCAACACATCAACTGAACAAGCCCGGCCGCACAGGCCCCTGCCGGGTTTGCCCGCGCAGGCAGTTGCATATGTGATGGTATTTTCCGGGGGCACGGGCTGCCCTGATGAAAATCCACATCTACACCGACATCCACCCACTCTTTGGCCCCGCCGCCATGGCCTGGATGGGCGAGCTGCTGCGCTTGGGCCACGACGTGGAATATGTGGACATGGGCGTTGGCATCAACAACCCCCTGCCGGACCTGGGCGAATGCGACGTCAACCTGCTCGCGTGCGGCATTTTTGCGTTCAAGCGGTTCAGCACAGTCGGCTTTCCCCGGCACGGCCGCCACCTCCTGTGGCTGTTCGACCCGCTGACGCGCGACGACATCAGCGAGCACCGCTACAAGGCCGCATTGATCGACTTGCTGGTGCCGGGCCTGCACGCTGTGGCATGCATGGACGACAGCATCATGGCCTACCTGGCCAGGCACTTCCCCAGTCTGCCGGCCACCCGCATCCCGTATGTGATTGCGCCGGGCACCATCGCCCGGCCCGGCGACGGGCTGCCGCGGAGCATCCCGGCGCTGTGGCTGGGCACTGACAATGCCCGCAGGCAGCACGCAGCCCGACTCTTCGCACAGGAGGGTGTGCCGGCGCGATTTGTGTTCGAGCATGCCTGGGGCAAGGCACGGGACGCCATGCGCAAAGACAGCCGGGTCATGCTGAGCGTCCACGCCGACGCGCACCACACGTACTTTGACCAGTTCCGCGCCTTCGAGGCCTGGGCGGCCGGGTGTGCTGTGGTGGCTGAGCACTCTGCGGACTTGGGCGCGTTGGGCATTGAGCCGGGCGTCCACCTGGTTACAGGCGAACTGGCGCAGCTGCCGGCCCTGTGCCGCGAGCTCATCAGCGACGAGCCACGCCGCCTGGCGATGGTGGAAGCAGCCCAAGACCTGCTGCGCCGCGAGTTTTCGCCGGCGCGCTGGCGCGGGGAGATGCTGGCGCTCATCGAGCGTGCGATGCCGGCCTGAATGGATTCCGGATCGAGTCCGGAATGACAGAGACAGGGGAAAGCCCGTGATCCTCAAGTACGGCAGGATGCATGCCCCTCAAGTCCAGCAGGAATTCCCGCAGCGGCGTAGGATAACTGGCGCTGCCCCCCGATCCCGATTCAACCCACAATGATGAGGACCCCACATGGCAAAGCTCAACGTCAACGGCACTGTCCGTGAGTTCCAGGCGGAGGGCGACACGCCACTGCTCTGGGTCTTGCGTGAACAGCTCGGCCTTACCGGCACCAAATACGGCTGCGGCATTGCCGCCTGCGGTGCCTGCACCGTCCACATCGACGGCGTCCCGACCCGA
>CAZFKW010000357.1:3701-4291 GCA_964519795.1 uncultured Ramlibacter sp.
GTGAGCGAGACCGAGAAGGTCGTCACCATCGAGGGCCTCTCGCCCGACGGCTCGCACCCGGTGCAGCAGGCCTGGGCCAAGCTCGACGTGCCGCAATGCGGCTTCTGCCAGTGCGGCATGATCATGGCGGCCACCGCCCTGCTGCGCGGCAAGCCCAACCCGACCGACGCGGACATCGACGCGTCCATCACCAACATCTGCCGCTGCGGCACCTACAACCGCATCCGCGCAGCCATCAAGGTGGTGGCTGCGGGTGGCAACACGAAAAGCGCCGCGCTGGCAATTCAGCACACGGACGGGAGCGTGACATGAGCGCCGCCCGCCCACCCGCAAGGCGCAGCGCATCCCTGGCGCGCAAAGGCGTTCACACCGCAGTTCAGAGCACGGAGGATTCCGGCATGTCGTCCACTCCATTCAGCCCCGAGGTCTCGCGCCGCAAATTCCTGGGCACCACGGCCGCGGCCGGGGGCCTTGTCGTCGCCTTCAACATCCCCTTCGGCCGGGACGCCGCCGCGCAAACAGCAGCGCCGACACCGCAGGAAGTCAACGCCTGGGTCGTCGTCAAGCCTGACGATACCGTCATCATCCGC
>CAZFKW010000358.1:0-4285 GCA_964519795.1 uncultured Ramlibacter sp.
GCCAAAGAGGCGCGCCCACAGCCCTGCCCACAGCCTTGCAGCCAGCATCGTGGTGTGCCACCGGTGGCGGTCTCCTGCACCGGAAGACGCAACGGAAACCGAGCAGTGGGGTCAGATCCCGATTCAGGACGACCATGCAGTCGGAGAGCGCGGTCTCCAACGAAATCGGGCTCTGACCCCAGTGCGGCCACGTGAAGAAAGGCAACTTGCATCGCCCCTCCGTCGAATTCTGTCGGCACTCAAAACTTCTCACAGCAGTACTTAACGCTGACCTATACTGCGGGCGTCGCGGAATTATTTGCGTGACCAGGATTGGCGTCCTGATTCTTCATCTCCAATTGGAGGTCGCGACTTCTTTGAGGTTGCGGCTTCTGGGCCACCGCCACTCCTTGCCAGTGGCGGTGCTTGTTGAGACCAAATGGAGCGTACCCAAATGATGGCATTCGACCGTCCCCTGATTGCAGTACTCATTGACGCGGAGAACGCGCGCGCAGCCTACATTCCTGACGTGATGAACAAGGTGGCTGAACTCGGGAGAGTCACGGTGTGCCGCGCTTACGGCGACTGGACCACCCCACAACTCACGCCGTGGAAGAAGATCCTGGAAGAATTCAGCATCGACCCGTGCCAGCAGTTCCGTCACCGCAAGGGCAAGAACAGTAGTGACAGTGCGTTGATCATGGATGCCATGGAACTGCTGCACCACCGGGAGGTGGATGCGTTCTGCATCGTGTCATCTGACTGCGACTTCACCGGCCTCGCACGGCGCATCCAGGAGAAGGGACCCTTCGTCTATGGCTTCGGCGAGCAGAACACCATGCGCGCGTTTGTGGCTGCGTGCGACGAGTTCTTCCGTGTGGGCGAACCACAGGCGCAAGAGTAAAACCGGAAAATCGTTAGCTAAGGACGTTGACTGACTTCGCCGCGTTGCCGCCTGGGGTCAGAGCACGATTTCGTTGGAGACCGCGCCCTCCGTCTGCGCCCGTGTCCTGAATCGTGATCCGACCCCACGCTCGTCCCAGCGCTCCGGAGGTGACCGGGCATTCCCTCGGCCCACCACACACCGCGTTTGGGGGCTGCATTCGCTCAGCCCACCACTCACCGAGTGAGGGGCGCCGCCTCTCGCGGTGCAGGAGGATCGGCACGGTGGCGCGCCCACAGCCCTGCCCACAGCCTTGCGCGAGGTACAAGACTGAAGACCTGCGCCACGCGCGGCTCTCAAACCTCAGCGCCGCAGGCGCTGCTGTCGCGGGATCAGAAGCGTTGAAGTTCGCCTGACTCGATGACTCGCACACCCGGACGTGCCTCACGCACGCCGGCCAGGAGTCCGGCAGCAACCTTGCGGACGTCGATGGACCGGTAGTTGGCGGGAATCAGCGGCGCAAGCCACTTCGAGACATTGAGCGCGAGCTTCTCGCCGCCGCGCAAAGGCTGGCCGAGTGCTTCGCGGTCACCGGCGAGAAAGGAGGGGCGTGCGATTACCAGGGTGCTGAACCCTATCGTGCCGAGGACGGCCTCGGTCTCGCCCTTGACGCGGTTGTAGAAGATGCTGGACTTGGTGTCGGCGCCCATGGCCGTGACAACGCCTAGCTTTGTGGCGCCGGCGGACCTGGCCGCCTGGGCGACTGCCACGACGGCCGTGAAGTCCACTGCCCGGAATGCCTCCTGGCTGCCGGCCACCTTGATGGTTGTGCCCAGGGCAATATAGGCTTCATCGATGTCGCCCAACGCCGGCAACAGTGCAGACGGTGACCCAGCCAGGGAAGCAAAGTCGACCTGATGCTGGGTCAGCTTCGGGTGCGACAGTTGCAGTGTCCGGCGGCCCAGCGAATGGACCGCTGTCACTGACGCATCAGCCAGAAGCGCCTTCAGGATTTCCCTGAGGCGCCGGCCACGAGGGCAGTGCGGGAGGAAGCGGATGTTGTGGTGCTCATCGTCGCGATTGTGACCCGGCGTCTCCAAACAACAAAGGGGCCGCAAGGCCCCTTGTGTGGGTTTTAGCGCCCGTAGGAGCGGGGCGCGCCGCCACCGCCGCCGCCACTACGGCCGGAGCGGTTGCCACCGCCGCCACCACCACCATGACGCCTGCGACCGCCGGCCATGTTGTCAATGCTGGTGCGCATCGGGTCGGGCTGGCCGCCGCTGGAGGGCGCGCGGGTGCCGTTGAGTTCGCTGCGGCGGTTGTGCAGGTTGGTCTGCAACGGGTCCAGGTTGCGCGGCATCACTTCACGCTCGCCATCGGCAGCGTAGAAGTCGTCACGGGGTGCCTGCTGACGGGGTTCCTGGCGAGGAGGGCGATTGCCGCCACCGTTGCCACCGCCGTTGCCATTGCGGCCACCGGAGGCCGGGCCGTGCGCATTGCGTGCGGGCTGCTGGCGCTGGCCGCCTTGCGGGGACCGTGCGCCGTTGCCGCCACCGTTGCCGGCGCTGCGCGATTGGCCACCGCCATTGCCGCCGCGTCCACGGCCACCGCCGCCGCCGCCGCCCTCAGCCTGCTTTTCCCGGCTTTCGCGCACGCGCTGCATCATTTCGGTACGGGCGGCCTTGGCGGCTGCCTGCATCACATCGCGGCTGGGCGGCTTGCCTGCGCCGCCCCAGATGGTCTGGCGGCCCATGGCGATGGGCTCGGCCCGCTCGCCTGGCTCGGGGCCAAAGCCGTCAACGATCTTCACGGCGATCTGCTGCTTGGTGAAGCGCTCGATGTCCAGCATGAAGCCTTCTTCGTCCAGGCACACCAGGCTGACGGCTGCGCCGTCGTTGCCGGCGCGGCCGGTGCGGCCAATGCGGTGGACATAGTCTTCGCTGACGTTCGGGATTTCATAGTTCACCACGTGCGGCAGCTCGTCGATGTCGATGCCGCGTGCGGCAATGTCCGTGGCGACCAGGGCGCGGATGTCGCCGCTCTTGAAGCCGGCCAGGGCCTGGGTGCGGGCCGCCTGGCTCTTGTTGCCGTGCAGCGCCATGGCGTTGATGCCGTTCTTGGTCAGGTATTCAGCCACATTGTTGGCGCCGAACTTGGTGCGGGTGAACACCAGCACCTGGCTCCAGTTCTGCTCATTGATGATGTGCGCGAGCAGCTGCTTCTTCTTGCCGCGGCCGACGGGGTGGATCAGCTGGGTGATGCGCTGCACCGTGGTGTTGCGCGGCGTCACCTGGATGCTCTGCGGGTTCTTGAGCAGGTTGTTCGCCAGGTCGCGGATTTCGTCGCTGAAGGTGGCGGAGAACAGCAGGCTTTGCTTGTCCTTGGGCACGAGGGCGAGGATTTTCTTGACGTCATGGATGAAGCCCATGTCGAGCATGCGGTCGGCTTCGTCCAGCACCAGGATCTGCACCTGGCTCAGGTCGAGCATGCCTTGCTGCTGCAGGTCCAGCAGGCGGCCGGGGGTGGCCACGAGCACGTCAACACCTTTTTTGAGCCTGCTGATCTGCGGACCCATGCCAACGCCGCCAAAGATGACGGTGGAAGTCAGGTCAAGGTATTTGCCGTAGGTCTGCACGGACTCTTCAACCTGCGCCGCGAGTTCGCGGGTCGGCGTCAAAACCAGCATGCGGATGCCGATGCCGCCGAACTTGCTCTTGGGGCGCTGGCCTTCAGAGAGGCGGTGGATGGAAGGGAGCACGAAGGCTGCCGTCTTGCCGGTGCCGGTCTGGGCGCCGCCGAGCAGGTCGTGGCCCTCGAGAACGGCGGGAATGGCTTGCGCCTGGATGGGGGTGGGGGTGTCGTAACCGTGCTCGTGCACGGCTTTGAGAATGGCGGGAGCCAGTTTCAGGTCATCAAAGTTCATAGGGAAGAGAGGCGCTTGTTCCCAAGCGCTGGGGTCATCGGCCAGTCCCGTTGTCTTGCGACTCGGGGCCAGTCATAGGCAGATAGGCTACTAGATGGGAGGGGGAAGCGATGCTTCTTTGTCCCCGGCAGGGTGCCGAAGTTGCAGGAACTGGAGCCGGCAACAGCCCGTATTGTCGCACGACTGGGCCGGGCGTTGATAATTGGTGTTTTCGCCCGCATCTTTGTGGGTCGATTTCCCGCCCCAATTTCACCGCAGATACAAAAGATCCAATGGCTCAATACGTTTTCACCATGAACCGCGTCGGCAAGATCGTGCCGCCGAAACGCCACATCCTCAAGGACATTTCCCTGTCCTTCTTCCCCGGCGCCAAGATTGGCGTGCTGGGCCTGAACGGCTCGGGCAAGTCCACGCTGCTCAAGATCATGGCTGGCATCGACACCGAGATCGAAGGCGAGGCCACACCCATGCCCGGCCTGCGCATCGGCTACCTGCCTCAG
>CAZFKW010000359.1:0-4285 GCA_964519795.1 uncultured Ramlibacter sp.
GGGAGGCCTTGTGGAACGCGGTTGAGCGCGTCGAGAAGCGCCGTGACGCGCAGCTCTGTCGGGAGGTGCAATTGGCCTTGCCGCACGAGTTGGGCAGGGCGGCGCAGTTGGAGCTGGTGCGCGGCTTCGTCGGGCGTGAGTTCGTCACCCGTGGCATGATCGCCGATATTGCCATCCATGCCTCGCACCGCAAAGGCGATGCGCGCAATGAGCACGCCCATGTCATGCTTACCTTGCGGGAAATTACCCAGGCCGGTTTCGGCAATAAAGATCGATCCTGGAATGATCGGGCGCTGCTTGGACGCTGGCGCGAGGAATGGGCGGAACACGTCAATCATGCCCTGGCCCGCGCTGGGCATGACGAGCGCGTTGACCACCGCACCCTGGAAGCCCAGCGTGTTGATGTCGAGCGCCAGGCGGCCGAAGCCCGTGCCGCCAATGACAATGACCGGGCAGCGGTCCTGGAGGTTGAGGCGGTGGTTCTGGACCGCGAGCCGCAGCCCAAGGTTGGCCACATCGCCACAGCCCTGGAACGTCAGGGGCAGCGCACCGAGCGTGGTGACCTATGGCGTGCGGTCATGGCGCGCAACTTTGCCCGGTTGCAGCGCTGGCTGCACTTGCAGCGCGAGCGTATTACGACCGTGTGGGACCTTGTGCAGGCCGTGTTCGAGCGCGGTCATGGTCGCGTGCCTGCCCGGCCAGATCAGGAAAGGGTTGATCCCGTACCGGCCCCAGGGGCGCAAGACAGGGTCTATACCCAGGCGGAGAAGGATCGCCTGCTGGGGCGGAGACCGTCCCCAGAACGGTCTGCCGGTGCCGAACGGCCAGAGGCTCCCTCGCGGCCGCGGGGGCGTGATGATGGTGACCGGGAGCGGTAGTCGCCGGTCAGTCTATGGTCCCTTCAGTAGGCCCCGCACCGTCGCCACCGGCAGGAACAGCCTGAGCGGATTTGATGGCAGCGGGGTGAAGCCATAGCCTTCGTAAAGGGCCTTGCGCTTGGCCGTCTTGGCGGGATCGCCGCAATCGAGAACGTCCAGCATCACCACGGCAATGCCGATACTATCGGCCGCGCTGGCGATGCGGTGGAGCCCATCCACCAGCAGGTCGCCACCATACCCTTTGCCCTGATGGCGGCTATCAACACCGATCATGGAGATATAGGCGGCGGGAATGCTGCCATGGCCGGGGCGGGTGCGGGCGTATTTTGCCGGCAGATCGGAATAGTCCACGGCGTGGGCATTGAGGGCGTAGAAGCCGATCAGGTCGCCCGCTGGCGTGGTCAACACGAATACCCGTAGGTTGTCGGCCGTGGCCAGCTTGTTGGCGGTCCGTTTGAAGAAGTTATCGACCTGTTCAACGCCACAGGAAAAGGCCGCTCGATCATGTTTTCCAGGATCGAGCGGCGCAATGATGTTGGGCGCAGTTTCGTTCGCCGCTGTCACTTGGAAATGATCGTGGTCCGATGGCGCTCGAATGCGGCCTTCAGGCGCTCGGTCGCCGCGGGCGGATTATCCAGTGCTGCGAAGAAGACAGCATGATCCACCGGCTGCAACACCGTGCGCTCATGCGCGGCAATGGTTTGCAGCGCCGATTGATAGGCCGCATTCATGGTGAAGACGGAATCGTCCACACCAGATAGGGCCGCTGCCTGCTGGATAATCTTCTTGATGCGCGGCTTGGTACGGAAGTTCATCCGTTCCGTGTTCCGCTCATCGATCGCCTGTGTCTCATCATGGAAAGCAAGCATTCTCGCCTCCTTTGGCGCGTTATGTTGAGACAGGCATGTACGCCTAATTGACGTACAGGTCAATGTTGCACCCCGAGCCCATGGTCTCGGTCATGGAGTGGAGGTTCAGTTTGTGGCCTGGGCCTTGCCCATGCAGATGGTCGCCTCTGGGCGCCTCTTCTTTTTTGCCATGGGGCTGGCGCCCCTTCTCCGGTCAAGCACTGGACGCCCTGCGGGCGCAGCCCTGCCGGTCTCCCCAGCCTTCCTCCCTCTGGTCGTGCAGGCCGGGTGATCCCCCTCCGGCCGGGCTGGTGCTGGCCCGGCTCCTCCCCCTCATTGCCGGGAGCTAGCCCGGGTTCATGCGAACCCGCAAGCTAGGAGCAAGGAAATGAAGAAGGACCTCTATCAGACCGTGACCGACGCCATCGTCAAGGATTTGGAATTCGGCATCCGGCCATGGATGCAGCCATGGGAGACCGGTGGGGAAGGTGGCCAGCTCAATCGGCCGTTGCGCGCCAATGGCGCGGCCTATCAGGGGATCAATGTGCTGATGTTGTGGGCATCGGCGGCCGAGAACGGCTTTTTGTCGCCAACCAGGCCCAGGATATGGGCGCCCATGTGCGCAAAGGCGAAAAGGGCACCATGGTGGTTTATGCCGGCACCCTGACCCGCACCGAGATCAACGAGCAGACCGGGGAGGAGGCCGAGCGGGGCATTCCGTTCCTCAAATCCTACACCGTGTTTAATGCCGACCAGATCGAGGGCCTGCCAGCGCAGTACATCAAGCCGCCGGTGGCGCTGATGGACCAGTCCCAGCGCATTGCCCAGGTTGAGCGCTTTGTTGCCGCCACTGGCGCCGATGTCCGCCATGGCGGCGCCATGGCTTTCTACCAGCCCGACCGCGACCTTGTGCAAATGCCGGCCTTTGGAGCGTTCCGTTCACCCGAAGGCTATTACTCGACATTGTTGCACGAGCTGACCCATTGGACCCGACACAAGGCCCGGCTTGACCGCAGTTTTGGGCGGCAACGCTGGGGCGATGAGGGCTATGCCGCCGAGGAATTAGTGGCCGAACTGGGCGCGGCCTTCCTTTGTGCGGATTTGCAGATTACCCCATCGATTCGCAAAGATCATGCCGCCTATATCGGCAGCTGGCTCAAGGTGCTGAAGAACGACAAGCGGGCAATTTTCACCGCAGCGTCCTATGCCCAGAAAGCGGCCGACTATCTGAACGGCTTGCAGAATGCCGGGGAGGTTGCCGCGTAAGCGGTGGTCACTCTACTGGTCGCAAAAATGCGGCGCCTGCCCAGGGCAGGCGCCGAAAGCTTGCCGGGCAAGCAGATGTAGTGGCCTTGCCACGCAAGGTGCAGACGGTTCTATTGCCGTCATGTGAGGGATGGCCTGGGGGCGACGGTGGTTAAGGTTTGGGGCGGGGGATTGACCCCATATGGCGTGTTGTTGCTCGCTGAAGAATACCGCCTGTTCATATCTGAACTGACGAAAGAGCGGCTTAGGCGCTCGGCTACAAAGGTAAAAGAGGCAAATCCGCTCTTCCAAGGTGACACAGGCTTCCGCGTCTTCAAGCTGGCTTCCTCCAATATCCGTGCCTGGGACCCGGACGCAGCCGATCTCGAAAATAGCTTGTTAGAGAACGCTGAGCATCTTGTTCAAGGCCGCAAGGAACAGGATGTTCTCTACGAGCTCTTGCTAAAGTTGGGGCTCGATCTTTCCGTCCCGATCGAGGTCAAAACAATCGTGGGCAAATCCGTCCATTCCATCGGTGGCGGTGCGTTGATCGTATGCCTTGCGGACGCCCTGACCCAGGATGTCGTGGAAGAGCTGGCCAATGGAATTGTCGCTTGGCGCAAGGCGCTGGCGCCGGCTGTCGATACCCGTGTCGTGTTCAAGGATTCCAGTTTCGCCGATGATGTGGCCAAGACCAACACGGCCGCCATTCTGAACCAGAACGGCATTCTCGACGTGCGTAGTCTGTGAGGGACCGGCCGTGAAACTCCATTTCGAGCCCGACCTCGACTATCAGCTTGCGGCCATTGAGTCCGCTTGTGACCTATTTTCTGGCCAGGAAACTAATCGCACCGAATTCACCGTCACCCGTCGTGCCGCTGGAGGCCCGCAATTTGAGCTGGGGCTGGTGGAGAACGAGCGTGGCATAGGCAATCGCCTGAGCCTGCTCGACGATGAAATCATCGAAAACCTCAAGACCATTCAGCTTCGTAACGGTTTGCCGCCCTCGGGCAGTTTGGCTTCGGGCGACTTTACCGTCGAGATGGAGACGGGCACCGGCAAGACCTACGTTTACCTGCGCACAATTTTCGAGTTGAACAAGCGCTTTGGCTTCACCAAATTCGTCATCGTCGTGCCATCGGTGGCGATCAAGGAGGGCGTTTACAAGACCCTGCAAATCACCGAGGAGCATTTCAAGGGTCTCTATTCCGGCCAGCCCTTCGACTATTTCCTCTACGATTCCGCCAAGCTCGGCCAAGTGCGCAATTTCGCCACCAGCCCGACCATCCAGATCATGGTGGTGACGGTCGGTGC
>CAZFKW010000360.1:0-1865 GCA_964519795.1 uncultured Ramlibacter sp.
GCCCAGCAGCCACCAGCGGCCCGGCAGCGGCTGCGAGGTCCAGGCCAGCCAGCCGCGCCACACCAGCACGCCGCCTGTCAACAGGCTGCACCACAGGGGCAGGTTGCCCACCTGCGGCAGGACCACCCAGGCGACAACGAGCAACAGGAACAGTGTGTCACGCCCTTCACGCGGAAGCGTGCCGAGGCGGGGCAAGGTGCCTGTCAGCATAGGGCCAGTGCCTCCAGGCAGCGCTTCCTGTGCGCCTCGCCGCGGCCGGGCTTGATCTCCAGGCCCGGCAGTCGCAGGCCGTAGTCGACGTTCTGTTTGTCTGCATGAATGACCCAGGCGCACAGTCGGGACAGCTTGTGTTCGGTTTCCTGGTGGCCTGCGTGGGCGAAGTCCAGCCACAGTTCATAGCGCTGGGCCTGTTGCGTGTCGCGACTCACGAGCTCATCGGAGCCGCTGGCAATGGCCTTGGCGACTTTTTTCCAGACCACGATCTTCATCGGGTCGCCGCGCCGGTAACCGCGCACGCCATCGAACTCGCCGGTGGATTGCGCCCGCATGGCAGCGGCGCCGCCAGCGCGCGGCTCACCCGGCGGCAACGGCGGCGCGAAAGCCTCGGGGGCCGGATAGACCAGCACCTGTGCGGCCGGCCGCCAGACCGTCCAGACCCGGAAGGTGCCCAGCGGGAAGCGCGTCTCCGCCGTCAGCGGCGGCACGTTGTGCAGACCGCGGCGCTCCGGCCGGAAAGCCACCTGGACGGTGGCACTGCCCTGGGCCGGGACGTCCGTCCAGGACCAGTGCCCGGAGCCCAGCAGCGCCAGGCCAATGCCGTAGCGCGGCGACTTGCGTTCGCTCGTGATGGTCACGTCCAGCGGGGCATTGGCCCCCACGAACTGGGGCTCCGGCGCTGACAGGCGCATGGTGATGCCGCGCAGCGTGCCGTGGCACACATGCATGCCCACGATTGCGCTGCCGGCGAGCAGGAAGGTCAGCAGGTAACCCAGGTTGAGCTGGTAGTTGATCGAGGCCACCAGCAACACCAGCAACGTCGCTCCCAGCATGAAGCCGGGGCGCGTGGGCAGGATGTAGACGTTGCGCTGGGTAAGGGTGGTTGTGTCTGTGAGCGGCAGTTTGCTCTGCCACCATTTCTGGAAGCGGTTGCGCGCGAAGCTGAAAGGGTTCAAGGTGATGGCAGTCATGTGACCCCTACCCCGCTGTCATGCCGGGCTTGACCCGGAACCGGACCCGGCACGCCACCATGGATGCCGGATCGAGACCGGCATGACAAGCATTGTGGACGGCAGCCGGCGCATGCATCATGGAAGGGGAACCGCCTCGATCATCGCCCTGACCTGTTCCACAGGGCCCCGTCCTGCGTCGCTCACCGGGATCAGCCGGTGCGCCACTGACTGGGGCAAGATGGCCTGGATGTCGTCGGGCGCCACATAGTCACGCCCGCTCAGCAGTGCCTGGGCCTTGGCGGCGCGCAGAACGGCAATGGCGGCGCGCGGCGACAGCCCCTGCAGGAACCAGCGGCCTGAGCGGGTAGCGGCAACCAGGTCCTGCAGGTAGTCCAGTAGCGGATCCGCCGCATGGATGGCCTGCACGCGCTGCTGAAGCTCCAGGAGATCGCCCGGACCCAGCACGCTGGGCAAGGAGACGACGACATCGCGCCGGTCCTGGCCGGCCAGCAGTTCGCGCTCTGCCGCGCGGTGCGGGTAGCCAAGCGAGATGCGCATCAGGAAGCGGTCCAGCTGGGACTCTGGCAGGGCGTAGGTGCCCAGCTGGTCGTGCGGGTTCTGCGTGGCAATCACGAAGAAAGGCGAGGGCAGGGCGCGGGTCTCACCTTCGACGGTCACCTGCTTTTCTTCCATCGC
>CAZFKW010000360.1:1941-4265 GCA_964519795.1 uncultured Ramlibacter sp.
GGCTGGCGCGGTTGATCTCGTCGGCCAGCAGCACCTGGGCGAAGATCGGGCCGGGATGGAACACGAAGGCTTCCTTGCCGCGCTCGTAGATGGACACGCCGGACAGGTCGCTGGGCATCAGGTCAGCCGTGAACTGCACCCGCGAAAACTGCAGGCCGAACGTCCGTGAAAGGGCGTGCGCCAGGGTGGTTTTACCGACGCCCGGCACGTCCTCGATCAGCAGGTGCCCCCCCGCCAGCAGGCAGGCCACGCAGTCCTGCACCTGGGAGGGTTTGCCCACGATCACCGTGTTAAGCTGGTCAATCAGAGATTTGAGTTTTTGTTGTGCATCCATGACAGGACGTTACCTGAATTTTTGAGCCATGGCCTCTACTGGATATTTCACCCACCGGGATTGCTGGAAACACGAAATGGGTGCCGGCCATCCGGAGTGCCCTGAACGGCTGGATGCCATCGAGGACCGGCTGCTGATCAGCGGCGTCGGCGATGCGCTGGACCGGCGAGAAGCGCCCGAGGCGTCCCTGACTGATGTCGAACTCGCACATGGCAGGCTTCACATCGCCGCCATGCGGGGCCTGAGCGACCGGCTGGCCGAGGAAATCAGCGCCGGCGGGCCGATGCATGCCCAGGTTGATCCGGATACTTCCATCAATGTCCACACCTGGAGCGCCTCCCTGCGCGCTGCCGGTGCGGCACTGGCCGCTACTGATGCAGTCATTGCGGGCGAACTGGAGAATGCTTTCTGTGCCGTCCGACCGCCAGGGCACCACGCCTGCCGGGACCGTGCCATGGGGTTCTGCTTTTTCAACAACGTGGCCATCGCCGCCCGCTACGCCCTGGAGCGCCATGGCCTCAAGCGCGTGGCCGTGGTGGATTTTGACGTGCATCACGGCAATGGAACGGAGGACATCCTGGGCGGCGACAACCGGGTGCTCATGGTTGGCATCTTCCAGCATCCGTTCTATCCTTACACCGGGACGGAACACCCGGCCGCCAACATGGTGAACCTGCCCGTGCCCGCCTATACCTGCGGCATGGAAGTGCGGGAGATGATCGAGGCCCAGTGGATTCCCCGCCTGGAGGCCTTCAGGCCGGAGATGATCTTCATCAGCGCCGGCTTTGATGCCCACCGGGAGGACGATCTGGGCCAACTCGGCCTGACCGAGCAGGACTTTGCCTGGATCACGGGCCGGGTCAAGGACGTGGCCAGGCGCCACGCCAAAGGGCGCATCGTCGCCAGCCTGGAGGGTGGCTACAACCTGCGCGCGCTGGGCACCAGCGTTGAAGCGCACATACGGGTACTGGCGGACCTATGAGTGCAGCGGGATCACAAGACGCCGCAGCCGTGACCCTGCAGCGCAGCGCGAAGGGCGTGGTGCACCTGACCATGAACCGGCCGGGCAATTTCAACGCACTGGGTGAGGAGATGCTGTCGGCCCTGCAATGTGCGCTGGACGAAGTGGCGGCCGATGAAGGCGCGCGTGTCGTCGTGCTCGGTGCCGCCGGACGGGCCTTCTGCCCCGGCCATAACCTGAAGGAAATGGTGGCGCAGCCGGATCTGGCTTACTACCAGAAGCTGTTTGCCAAGTGCAGCCGCGTGATGCTGACCATCCAGCAACTGCCGGTGCCGGTGATTGCACGGGTTCAGGGCATTGCCACTGCCGCAGGCTGCCAGCTCGTGGCGCAGTGCGACCTTGCGGTGGCATCCACACAGGCCAGCTTTGCGGTCAGCGGCGTCAACCTGGGCCTCTTCTGCTCCACACCCAGCGTGCCTCTCCTGCGCAACGTCGCCGCCAAGCCGGCCATGGAAATGCTGCTGACCGGTGACTTCATTTCAGCGCAGCAGGCGCTCGAACGCAACCTGGTCAACAGGGTCGCCGAGCCTGACCAGCTGGATGCCGAGATTGAAAAACTCGTCGCCAGCATCCTGGCCAAGCCGCGCCTGGCCATTGCCATGGGCAAGGAGCTGTTCTGGCGGCAGCGCGAGATGGGCATTGAGGCGGCCTACCAGCTGGCCGGCCAGACGATGGCTGTCAACATGATGGACGCCACAGCCCAGGAGGGGGTCAGGGCCTTCACCGAAAAGCGGCCTCCGTCATGGTCGCCGGAGAGCCCCGGCACGGCAGGGAAAGCTGCGGGCTGAGGGCCGACGATGACGGAACTCGAAAAGCTCATTCGCGACCTGTCCCAGCCCGGCGTCGGGCTGGAGGTGGGCATTCTTGTCGCTTGCCTGGCGCTGGCCTTTGCCATCTGCTGGACCATCGGGCGCAATCAGCCCAGGGATTCGGTCTGGTTTGGCCGGGGCATCGTCGACGGACTGCTCT
>CAZFKW010000361.1:0-4226 GCA_964519795.1 uncultured Ramlibacter sp.
TGCAAACTTCTCGACATACTCATGGAAGGCACGTGAGCTTGCCTCTGCCGTGGTCGTCATGAACGGCAGCTCGAACACTTCCGCCTTGTTGAAGCGGCCGGGCGTGTACCCCAGGACCGTCCATGTCAGGTCAACCACACCGTCCTTGGCCTGGTCAAACAACTGCGGGGGCGAGCCGCCCAGCTGCATGGCGTGGAACAGCTGGACCCTGATCTTGCCGCCGGAATCCTTTTCGACCTTCTGGGCCCAGGGAATCAGGGCCTTGGCCGGAATGGTCGCCTGGGGCCGCCCGCACAGAGTGCCGCGGCTGCCAGCGCTGTCTTGACGAATGATCTTTTGTTCATGAATGTCTCCGGTTGGTAAGGGTCGGTCGGTAAACAGGTTGATACCAGTTTCGGTTGCCTGGAAAGACTCTTGGGTACTTATGCATTGTGTTGTAACCCCCTGCCTGGGGGAATGGGGACAACACTCTATCAGTTATCTCCTTTTTGTATATCGGTCAATCAGGTATTCCAAAGGTCACGGTCACAGCCCGGCATCAGTCCGGCCTCCAGGCGCTGTCCAGCGTGATGCCGCCCACTACGCGCGACACACAGGCGCAGATCCGCCGGCCTTCATCCTTTTCATGATCGCTCAGGAATACATCCCGGTGGTCGATCTCGCCGTCCACGGCCAGCACGTCCATGGCGCAAAGCCCGCACTCGCCGCGCTTGCAGTCGGAAATCGTCTGCACACCGGCCTGGTTCAGCGCCTCGAGCAGGCTGCAATCGGCCGGCACCGTGATGTCCAGCTTGTGACGCGGCAACTGGACGCGAAAGGCCTGCGGTGCAAAGCGACCACTGCTGCCAAAGGTTTCGTAACGCAGCCCGGCAGGAGGCCTGCCTGCGGCGGCCCAGGCGCGCCGTGCGGCGTTCAGCATTCCGACCGGGCCGCAAACGTACATCTGGGCGCCCTCGGGCAATGCGGCAATCCCGGCGGAAAAATCGATGCGGCTGCCGGTGTCGGAAGTGCAGACATGCAGCGCCTCGCCCAGCACCGGGGCCAGCACATCATGAAATGCCAGCTCGCTGCGGGAGCGCGCGCCGTACATCATGCGCAATGGCGCGCCGCGCGCCTTGAGCGCCTGCGCCATCAGCACCAGCGGCGTAATGCCAATGCCCCCCGCCACCAGCAGGTACGCCGGCGCATCCAGATCCATGGGGAAGTGATTCTGTGGCTCGCTGACCGTCAGCCTGTCGCCCGGCGCCAGCCTCCACATGGACAGGGAACCGCCCTTGCCGTCGTCCAGCCGTTTCACCGCAATCCGCCAGGCCTGTCCGTCGGGCTGGCCCACGAGCGAGTACGAGCGCATCTGCGGCTTGCCTGCCACCAGCACCTGCACCTGCAGGTGACTGCCCGGCGAATATGACAGCGCGCCCATGGCGGGCCGCAGCGTGAACTCGCGCACCGTGGGCGTCACGTCACGGGTGGAATCAATGACGGCTTCGGTCCAGGCTTGTGAGCTGCGCATGATGCAAACGGGGAATGGTTGGCGGCAGGTGTCCGGGGCCTTCAGCGGCGCCTGATCAGGCGAACACCCGGCATCTGGTCAAGCTGCGGGCTTTTCACGGCGTCGCGCAGGTTGCGCTGGGCAATGCGCGAGTGTTCACGCATGATCGCCTCGGCACGCGAACCTTCCCGCTGCTCGATGGCTTCAAGTACCTGCCAGTGCTGGTCCTGCGCCACGATGAGCATGTCACGCGCCTGCGGTGAGTTGGCCTGCACGATGACAAATCCCGAGGGCGATGCAAATGGAAGACTGTTGACACGGTCGATCTCGCGGCCGATCACCGCGCTGCCCGCAAGCTCGCTGAGCAGGTCATGAAACCTGCCGTTGAGCGCGACATAACTTGAAAAATCCTCATCGCTCAGCGCCGGCCTGGCCAGCACCTGGTCGATTGCACGCAGGCACTCGCGGGCCTCACCCAGCACCACGGGCGCAACGCCTCGCTCAGCCGCCAGCCGGGCCGCCAGGCCTTCAAGCGTGCCGCGCAGTTCGATGGCTTCCGATATGTCACGCTCGGAGAACGTTCGCACCGCATAGCCGCCATTGGGCAGGGACTCAATCAGGCCTTCCTGCTCCAGCCGCATCAGTGCGGCGCGTATGGGGGTGCGCGACACACCGAGCTTTTCCACGATGGCCAGCTCCGCGATGCGCGCGCCGCCTGGCAGCTCACCGGCCAGGATCATTTCGCGCAGCCGCAGCTGGGCCTTGACGGCCTGGGACGTGCCGGCTTCCGGCGCGTCAGCCGCCAGGGGTGTGATGGTTGCCATGGCCCTGACCCCGCTCATGCCGCCTGCCGGATCGGGATGACCTGCTGCGCCCGCTTCTCCCTGGCCACCAGCCCGTCAATCAGCCGCCGGGCCCACATGGAACCTGCGTCGATGTTGAGGTTGTAGAACTTGTGGTCGGGATGCTCGTCCATGGCCTTCTGCTGCGCCTCCAGGATCAGCTCGTCTTCGCGGAAGATGGTGGCCACGCCTTCGCGCAGCTGGTGAGTCAGGCGTTGCTCCCCCAGGCAATAGTTGCGCGCGAATGCCCAGAAGTAGTGGCAGCTGCCATCCGTTTCCGGCGTGATGGTGTTGAGCACAAAGCCGTTGACGCCCTTGCTGCGGTCACTGAGCGATGCGTCGCCCTGGTTGCCGCCGGGCGGGATCGCTCCCGTACCCGCCTCTGCCACACCTACGTCGATGTTCACCGTGCACGGCGCTTCAAAACGGATGATCTGCCACCTGTCCACCTTGCCCTCGTAGCCGCGCGCCTGCCGGATCTGCCCCGCCCAGAATGGCGGTGCGTCAATGTTCTCCATCCATCGGGTGACAGTGGCCGTGCGGTCGCCGTGGGTCGCCACGAACGGGGCCTCGGCCACGGCCCGCTGGCCGATGCTGGAGCCATGCACAAAGGTCTCGTGCGTGAGGTCCATCAGGTTGTCCACCACGAGCCGGTAGTCGCATTTGACGGTGATGAGCTTGCCGTCGCCCGCCCACTGTGGATCATCGTTCCAGTGCATGTCGGGAATCAGCGCCGGATCAGCCCTGGCCGGGTCGCCGGGCCAGATCCAGACGAAGCGGTACTTTTCAACCACCGGGTAGCTGCGCACGCAGGCCGACGGGTTGAGCGTCTCCTGGCTGGGCATATGGGTGCAGCGGCCCTGCGCGTTAAACACCAGGCCGTGGTAGCCGCAGGTCACCTCATCGTTTTCCAGGCGCCCCATGGACAGCGGCAGCAGGCGGTGCCAGCAGGCGTCTTCCAGCGCGGCAATGCTGCCATCGGATTTGCGGAACATCACGAGCTTCTGGTTGCAGATGGTGCGCGGCAGGAGCTTGTGGACCACCTCGACATCATAGGCGGCGGCATACCAGGCATTGAGCGGGAAGGAGGATTGGGCAGAGCTCATGGATACTCATTGTATACATTGATCTGATTTTTTCAATGAAAAACAGGGAAATTCAGGGTTTTCCACGGGTTTCTGTATTCACTGTTCGCGTTTTTCGTTGTCGTACCATTAAGATCAGGCACAACCTCACCATCTATTGGAGACACATTCCATGACCGTCAAGCTCCCCGCCCGCTACGACCACGTCGGCAGCTTCCTGCGCCCCCAGTACCTGCTTGAAGCCCGCGAGCAGAAGGCCAAAGGCGACATCACGGCAGAGCAGCTGCGCGAGGTGGAAGACAAGGCCATCAGCGAGATCGTGAAGTTCCAGGAAGATGTGGGCCTCAAGAGCATCACCGACGGCGAGTTCCGCCGCACCTACTTCCACATCGACTTCCTGGAGCAGCTGGGTGGCGTCAAGACCGACATCCCGGTGACGATCAAGAAGCCCGACGGCAGCGAGGAGCTGGCGCCGCCGGTGATCCGCGTGACCGGCAAGGTGCAGCACGTCAAGGACATCCAGAAGGCCGACTTCGAATACCTGAAGAGCCAGGTTGCCGCTGGCCTGACACCGAAGGTGACGATTCCGTCGCCGACCATGCTGCACTTCCGCGGCGGCCGCGCCGGCATCGACAAGGTCGCCTATCCCGAGCTGGAACCGGCCTTCTACGACGACGTGGCCAGGGCCTACGGCGACGAGTTGCAGAGCCTGTACGACGCCGGCTGCCGCTACCTGCAGATGGACGACACCAACCTGGCCTACCTGTGCGACGAGAAGATGCGCGAGGCGGCGCGCCAGCGCGGCGACGA
>CAZFKW010000362.1:0-1478 GCA_964519795.1 uncultured Ramlibacter sp.
GAGGCTTTCGTTTCAGTGCCGGACATCTTGCCCGGGCTCCCATCAGGCGCAGAGAAGTCCGGCTTTTTTTTCTTGCGGGCATGGGCGATATCAGTGCCCGGGCCGTCGTCGAGGGCGAACCCGTTCGTGCTGTCCAGCGGCGGCTCAGACCATGAAGGCCCCGGGGTTGTATCGACGGACGGCAATGGCTGGCTCCACGATGGCTCCGCCTCCAGACCATGGCCGCCACCCGTCAGTGGCGGCTCCTCTTTCAGTCGCGGACCAGGTGAGGGCAACTGTACAGCCTGCCCCTGAATGGCCAGCATGGCGAGCATGGCCGCTTTGAGCAACCGCCCGCCCGGCACGCGGGCCGGTGTTGCGTCCTCCAGGGATACAGCGCCTTTGGTGGTTTCCGCCAACCTGGTATCGGCTTTCGCCGGCAAGACGGAGGATGGTGCAACATGCCGTGATGAAGTTCGATCCATTGGGACTCCTGGCGGGAATGAATGCCCTCAATCTATCCTGCAGGGTGCACGAATCCATCTATCCTGAGGTATACGAATTCCCGGAAGTCCGCCCGCTTTTTGATTTGCTGTTGAAATCAGTCACCCATCACCCTGGAGAGACACTCATGGACCTGCAACTGGCCGGCAAACACATCCTCATCACCGGGGGCAGCAAGGGCATCGGCCTGGCGTGTGCCCAGGGCTTCCTGCGCGAGGGCGCGAAGGTCAGCCTGGTCTCGCGCGACAAGGCCAATCTGGACGCCGCCCTGACAACGCTGGCATCGGAGTTTGACGCCGCGAATCGGGTGGTCACCGTCAGCGCCGATCTTCAGGACGCTGCACAGGCGCTGCGTGCGCTGGAGCAGGCCGAGGCAATGCACGGACCGGTTGATGTGCTGGTCAACTCGGCAGGCGCTGCCCGCCGCACACCGCCTGACGAACTCAGCCCCCAGGCCTGGCACGACGCGATGGACGCCAAGTACTTCACCTACATCCACATGATCGACCCCGTGATCAAGCGGATGGGGCAGCGTGGCAGCGGCTCCATCGTCAACGTGGCCGGTGCAGGCGGCAAGGTTGCCAGCCCCATCCACCTGCCCGGCGGCGCGGCCAACGCCGCGCTCATGCTGATCAGCGCCGGGATGGCATCAGCCTATGCCGCGCGCGGTGTCCGGGTGAATGCCATCAACCCCGGCGCCACCGTGACTGACAGGCTCACGGAAGGGCTGAAGGCTGCGGCCAGGCTGGACAACATCACGGTGGACGAAGCGCTGGCCCGCGCCAGCGCCCGCTTGCCCATGGGCCGCCTCGCAGCACCCGCGGAAATTGCCAATGCCGTCCTGTTTCTGGCCTCACCCCAGGCCAGCTATGTCACGGGCGTGGTGCTCACCATGGATGGCGCGTCCACAGCCATGGTCGTCTAGGTTGTCCCGAAGAAGCCTGGCTGGTGGAACCGGCGTCCACGCGCGCGCTTGACGCCCATCAGCCCTCCTC
>CAZFKW010000362.1:1585-3016 GCA_964519795.1 uncultured Ramlibacter sp.
CAGCGCCGCACCCACCAGAAGGCTCGCAGACAGCGGCCGGGTGACCAGCACGCTCCAGTCGCCACGTGACAGGAGCAGCGCCCGGCGCAGGTTTTCCTCCATCATCGGCCCGAGGATCAGTCCAAGCAGCAGCGGTGCAGGCTCGCAGCCAAGCTTGATGAACAGGTAGCCGATGACGCCGAAGATCCCGACCATCCAGACATCGAAGGTGTTGTTGTTGGTGGAGTACACGCCAATGGCGCAGAACATGACGATGGCCGGGAACAGCCAGCGGTAGGGAATCGACAGCAGCTTGATCCAGATGCCGATCAGCGGCAGGTTGAGCACGACGAGCATCAGGTTGCCGATCCACATCGACACGATGAGGCCCCAGAACAGCTCCGGGTTGCTGGTCATGACCTGGGGACCCGGCTGGATATTGTGGATGGTCATGGCGCCCACCATCAGCGCCATCACGGCATTGCCAGGGATGCCCAGGGTCAGCAGCGGAATGAAGGAGGTCTGGGCACCGGCATTGTTGGCCGACTCCGGGCCCGCCACGCCGCGGATGTTGCCTTTGCCGAACGGGACTTCGCCGCGCTTGAGCTTGAGCTTTTTCTCAAGCGTGTAGGAGGCAAACGCTGACAGCAGCGAGCCGCCGCCCGGCAGGATGCCCAGCGAACACCCCAGTGCGGTCCCTCGCAGGACGGCAGGGGCCATGTCCTTGAAATCCTGCTTGGTCGGGAACAGGCCGCTGACCTTGGAGGTGTAGACCTCACGCTTTTGTTCGGGGTGGGACAGGTTGGAGATGATCTCGCCGTAGCCGAAGATGCCCATGGCGATGGCGATGAAACTGATGCCGTCGGTCAGCTCCGGGATATCAAAGGAATAACGCGCCACACCGGAGTTCACGTCGGTCCCGACCAGCCCCAGGAGCAGACCCAGGATGATCATGCAGATGGCCTTGATCAGCGAGCCCGACGCCAGGACCACGGCGCCAATGAGACCGAGGACCATCAGCGAGAAATATTCTGCCGGGCCGAACTTGAAGGCCAGCTCGGTCAACGGCGGGGCGAATGCGGCGATCACCAGTGTGCCGACGCAACCTGCGAAGAAGGAGCCCAGGCCGGCGGCCGCCAGCGCCGGCCCGCCGCGCCCGTTGCGGGCCATCTGGTGACCGTCAATCACGGTCACCACGGAGGACGATTCACCCGGAAGGTTGACCAGGATGGCTGTTGTCGAGCCCCCGTACTGTGAGCCGTAGTAGATGCCTGCCAGCATGATCAGTGCCGCAACCGGCGGCAAGGCATACGTTGCGGGAAGCAGCATTGCAATGGTGGCCACAGGGCCGATGCCCGGCAGCACGCCGATCAGCGTGCCCAGCAGGCAGCCGAGCAGGGCGTAGGCAAGGTTCTGGAAATTCAGCGCTGACTCAAAGCCCAGCGCAAGGTT
>CAZFKW010000362.1:3026-4188 GCA_964519795.1 uncultured Ramlibacter sp.
GCCAGACCTGGAACTGCAGACTCAGGCCGATGATGAAGACAAGGTAGCTTCCAATAGCCAGCACCGTGGCCAGGACCAGCGAGCCCTTGAATGAATACTGGTGACCCGCCATGCCACCGATGAGCACCACTGCATAGATGGCCGCGATCAGGCCCATGGCGGGGATGCGGTAGGTGGCCATGCCGCCCAGCAGCACACCGAACACCAGATTGGCACCGATGATGAAGCCAAGCGGCTTCCATGCGAACTTGCCGATTTTTTCCTCACTGGCCGGCTCCGGACCCAGTGACAGGAATGTGACGATCAGCCCCATGACCGAAAGCACCACGCCCAGCATCAGCGGGAAGTAACCGGGGCCCATGCGCGCACCGGTCCCTATGTTGTAGTTGGTGGCGCCGATGGCGAACGCGGCGCCGACGGCTGCGAACATCAGGCCCGAGAAGAAGTCCTTCTGGCTCTTGATTCTCATGGGGGAGCTTCCCTTGTCTCTGTATGGTTGGTGATGGGGACCGCGCGCACCCTTGAGCGATCGCGCCGGCCCGCAACATGATGTCCGAATACATCATGTTGTGACTAATATTACATCACAGCATGATGTAAATGCGACGGATAACCTTGCATTGGCCTCTGGTATCCCGTCCGCCACGCCTCTGTTACATTCCGGTTCCCGGTACAGCACAGCATTCAACAGTGGCTACAGAAAACTCGCGCGCAGCAAAAAAAAGGTTCGAGGCGCTTTCGGAGTTCCGTTACCGGCTGCGCAGCTTCCTGCGTTTCAGCGAAGACGCCGCGCGCGACCAGGGCATCACGGCCCTGCACTACCAATTGATGCTTCACACCCAGGGATTTCCAGGCCGCACCTGGGCAACCATCAGCGAGCTCGCCGAGCGCCTGCAGGCCCAGCCGCACGGAGTGGTTGCGCTGGTGAGCCGTTGCGAGGAATCGGGCCTGGTCCGGCGCAAGGACAGCCAGAAGGACCGGCGGCAGGTTGAGGTCCATCTGCTGCCCAGGGGCCGCAGGATGCTGGACAGGCTGGCCACACAGCACCAGGATGAGCTGTCCCACCTGGCGGAAGCGGTCCGCATTGCGAGCATGATTTCACCCGGTGCAGGTTCGCGGCGAACGGATGGCCCGTGCGGCCCAGCCCGCATTGCACTTCGTC
>CAZFKW010000363.1:0-1565 GCA_964519795.1 uncultured Ramlibacter sp.
GGAAGGGACTCTGGATGGAACGCAGGTGCCGGTCTGTGCGCAGCGCTCAATGGTGAGCATGAGCCACTGCGTGGCCCCGACCTCGGGCAATGAGCCAACGGTTGACCGGGTACGCGGCCAGGCCTGCGACGGCGAGTGAAACCGCCATGCTGACCCAGAAGAACAGGGAGTCGATGGAAGCGTCCATGGCGCCGGGAATGGCCAACATGAGGGCGTTGTCAACGATCTCCATGAGGGTGATGGAGGCCGCGTCGGCGGCGAGCGCGATCTTGAGTGCGGCCTTGAGCCGGCAAAAAATGCAAGACCGACCGCCAGGGCGATGGTGGCGCTGTTGCTCCACCCCCAGGCGGTTCCGATGAGCAGGCCCGCCACTTCGCCGATGGCGCAGCCCAGAAGGCAGTGCAGTGTGGCCACCAGCGCCGTGCGGTTCAGTGAGTCGCCACCCTGGCTGGCTGGGCGCTGCCCGCCATGGCCGGCGGGATGAGGAACGGGGTGCGCGTGATCCATGTTGAAGCTCCTTGGTCGAGTCGGGGACCACAGCCTGGACGTTCCCATCATGGGAAGGTCAAGCGGCACTTTCAAAGCAGGGTTATCCGACGCGCGACCTTGGGTCCCACCACACCGTTGCGGCCACGGGTTCAGAGCCCAGGATGAAACGGCGGGCACACAGGACGCAGGCCGCAGCGGGTCCGGGTCCGGTTGGACAAAATCAGGTGTCGCGGCGCACCCTGCCGCGGACGGCCCAGGCCCGCGAACTGAGCGAGATGGCACCGTCCGCTGCCTGCGGCAACGCCGACTTCAGCTGGTCTCTCAGACTGGCGCGTTGTGCTTCGGGCAGTGACATCGCATAGGCTGGCGCGGGCCCCTGTCCGCCGAGAAAGGGACGCCAGTAGTCGTCGAAGTCGGCGAACGCCGCGGTCACTTGGAGAGGGCCCGTTTCCACCTCGGTGAGTCCGGCGAACTCGAAGGCCGCGTTCAGGGCGGATGGCTCGCACAGTGGGAAGCGCGAACCTTCGTGGAGGGGTGCGGCCGCTGGATCCAGAGACACCGCAACGTCCCAGAAGACCCTGATGATCTCCATGCCATCGGCGTAGTCCCAGACATAGGCGGCGATGGTGCCACCGCTGGCAGCGACCCGTTGCATCTCCGCGAGGGCGGCCGGCAACGCAGGAACAAAGTTCAGCACCAGCCCCGAGACGACGACGTCACATGCGGCGTCATCCAGCGGGAGCGCTGCCGCATCGCCAGCCAGGAAGCGGGCTCGGCCGGCGAGGTTCTGGGCCGCCAGCTGGAGGAATCCCTCAGAAGGTTCGACGCCCACCAGACTGCTGGGGCGGCAGTGATCCAGGATGGCGGCGGACAGCGCGCCCGTGCCGCAGCCGACATCCAGCCACCGCTGGCCGGCGGGCTGGTCCAGCCAGGCCAGGAAGAGCGGGGCCATCCTGCGGCTCCAGCGGCCGATGTACTGTTCATACGGGTTGCCGCGTGCCCAGGTATCGGAAACAGGAGGGGTGTTCATCGCTTGCGACCTCCGCGGATTCGATTTGCGAGGGCTGGCGAGCTGA
>CAZFKW010000363.1:1575-2094 GCA_964519795.1 uncultured Ramlibacter sp.
CGGTTTGTTTTCTTCTTCTGAACAGGCAGTGTAAGTTTCAACCACCGATCCGGGCAATGGCCGATACCGCCTGACCCGCCTGCCTGCGCTGGCTCAAAGTGCGGACAAAGCCCAGGCGGGATAATCGCGGCTTCCCTTTGACGCCACCGCACCGGACACCCCCATGAGCTTTGCCCCCCTGCAGAACGACACCTTCCTGCGCGCCTGCCTGCGCCAATCGACCGACCACACGCCGGTGTGGCTGATGCGCCAGGCCGGCCGCTACCTGCCGGAGTACTGCGCCACGCGCGCCCGGGCGGGTTCGTTCATGGGGCTGGCGACGAATGTGGACTACGCGACCGAGGTGACGCTGCAGCCGCTGGAGCGTTATGCGCTGGACGCGGCGATCCTGTTCTCGGACATCCTGACCGTGCCGGACGCGATGGGCCTGGGCCTGTCGTTCGCGCAGGGTGAGGGACCGAAGTTTGCCAAGACGGTGCGCACCGAGGCCGACGTGGCCACGCTGGCCGTGCCGGACAT
>CAZFKW010000363.1:2104-4175 GCA_964519795.1 uncultured Ramlibacter sp.
AAGGCGCTGAACGGCCGCGTGCCGCTGATCGGTTTCTCGGGCAGCCCCTGGACGCTGGCCTGCTACATGGTGGAGGGCGGCGGCTCGGACGACTACCGCGCCGTGAAGAGCCTGATGTACAGCCGCCCGGACCTGATGCACCGCATCCTGGCCATCAACGCCGACTCGGTGGCGACGTATCTGAACGCGCAGATCGAGGCCGGCGCGCAGGCCGCCATGATTTTCGACAGCTGGGGTGGCGTGCTGGCCGACGGCAAGTTCCAGGACTTTTCGCTGGCCTACACAAAGCGCGTGCTGGCGCAGCTAAAGACCGAGAAGGACGGCGTGACGATCCCGCGCATCGTGTTCACCAAGGGCGGCGGCCTGTGGCTGGACGACATGAAAGACCTGGACTGCGAAGCCCTGGGCCTGGACTGGACGGTGAATCTGGCCAAGGCGCGCGCGGCGGTGGGCGACTCGAAAGCCCTGCAGGGCAACATCGACCCCAATGTGCTGTTCGCCCCGCCGGAGGCGATCGACCGCGAAGTGGCGGCCGTGCTGGAAAGTTTCGGCCCGCCGCACCAGGGCGCCGGCACCGGCCCCACGCACATCTTCAACCTGGGCCACGGCATCAGCCAGTACACCCCGCCAGAGAACGTGAAGGTGCTGGTGGACGCGGTGCACACGCACTCGAAACGCCTGCGCACGCAAGGCTGAACACGGTCCTGGCCAGACCGGCCGGGCGGTCCCGGACCGTCACAGGTGGGTCCAAAAACCGGCCGGCGACAAGCCCTTAGCACAAAAGCCGGAAAAAAAACCGCTTGACACATCTCACTTATGCACAAATCTTGTGCTGCGGCGCCGCAACAATTTTTCAGCGCTGGCGAATCGGTTCGGCGCCAGTCAACTCCCGCAAGTTGTTGATTTGATTGACTTTTGATTTCTGCTTTTTTTCCGGGCAGTCTAAGCAAGCCCTTGATTTACAAGGCTTCCCGGCCCGCAAAACGCACCTATCAACAAAGTTATCCACAGAAAGTCTGGATAGCCCCGGAAGCCATGACAAATCAAAGACTTACATCGCTTTCCGACAGTTGAACTGAGGAAATCCCGCTAACCATGGTTTTTTGGCCCAGCATCGTCGTCGCCACCCCGGCCCACAGCGGCGTGGGTGCGACGCTCACCTACCGAAGTGAGTTGTCGCTCGCACCGGGCGCGCTGGTGCGCGTGCCGCTGGGCTCCCGCGAGGTGCTGGGCGTGGTCTGGGACTGCCCGGATGCCCCGCCAGAAGGGCTCACCGAAGCCCGGACCAAGGTGGTCGCGGGCGTGCTGGAGGGCCTGCCGGCATTGAACGGGTGCTGGCGCCAGCTGGTGAAATTCAGCGCCCAGTATTACCAGCGCAGCCTGGGCGAGGTGGCGCTGGCCGCCCTGCCGCCCCAGTTGCGCGAGCTCGACAGCACCCAGCTGGCGCGTCGGCTCAAGCGCCGCGCCAAGGCGGCGGCAGGGGTGCCGCCCACAGCGCCCGAGGCGCTGCAGGGCCACGACCTGAGCGCCGAGCAGGCCGAAGCGCTGCAGGCGCTGGCCGCGGCCACCGCGCCGGTGCTGCTGCATGGCGCCACCGGCAGCGGCAAGACCGAGGTGTATTTGCGCGCCACGCAGGCGGTGCTGGAAACCGCCGCGCCCGAAAACGAGGCACCCACCCAGGTGCTGGTGATGGTGCCCGAGATCAACCTCACGCCGCAGCTGGAGGCGCGTTTTCGCGAGCGCTTCGAACCCGCATTTGGCGCCGGCTCGGTGGTCTGCCTGCACAGCGGCATGACACCGGCGCAGCGCCTGACCAGTTGGCTGGCCGCGCACACCGGCCGCGCGCGCATCGTGCTGGGCACGCGCATGGCCGTGTTCGCCAGCCTGCCGGGGCTGCGGCTGATCGTGGTGGATGAGGAGCACGACCCGAGCTACAAGAGCCAGGAGGGGGCGCGCTATTCGGCGCGGGATCTGGCGGTGTACCGGGCGAAGGTGGAGAGCGAGGCGTTGGCGGCTGGCGGGGCACTACTTCAAGCGGGCCCTCACCCCCGCACTCTCCCAGAGGGAGAGG
>CAZFKW010000364.1:0-747 GCA_964519795.1 uncultured Ramlibacter sp.
GTAAAAGCGCGGAACGCCCGAGCCCACCCAGGTGCTCACGGCAGTGACGCCCTCCTCCTTCATCAGCCGAGCCTCCACGCGCTTGGCCGTCAGTTCGTTGGCCGCAAACGAGGTGCCCTCCGGGAACCAGATGTCCACCATGATTTCCGGCCGGCTTGAATCCGGGAAGAACTGCTGCTGCACCTTGCCCATGCCCACGATGCCGAGCGCAAAGGTCAGCACGGTCACACCGATGGTGATCCAGCGGTGCTCGACGCACCAGTTCACCGTGCGGCGGAAGACGTTGTAGAACGGGGAGTCGAACATCTCATGAGGGCCGTCATCGCCCTCCTGGGCAGCCTGACGGTGCGGTGGCGGCTTGAGCAGCAGCGTGCCGAGGTATGGAACAAAGTAAACCGACACGATCCAGCTGAGCACCAGCGCGATCACTGTCACGGCAAAGATCGCAAACGTGTATTCGCCGGTCACCGACTTCGCCAGCCCGATGGGCAGGAAGCCGACAGCCGTGATCAGCGTTCCCGTGAGCATCGGCATGGCGGTGATCTCATACGCAAAGGTCGCTGCGCGAACCTTGTCATAGCCTTCTTCCATCTTGCGCACCATCATTTCCACCGCGATGATGGCGTCGTCCACCAGCAGGCCCAGTGCAATGATGAGCGAGCCAAGCGAAATCTTGTGCAGCCCGATATTCCAGTAGAGCATTGCCAGGAAGGTCACGGCCAGCACCAGTGGAATGGTGATGCCCAC
>CAZFKW010000364.1:757-1449 GCA_964519795.1 uncultured Ramlibacter sp.
CGGCCGGATGTCAACGTAGTAGCGCTTCCACAGCGGGTGATCGCCGGGCCTGCGGTGAAAGCCCAGCGCAATGAAGCTCACGGCCAGCACAATGACCACGGCCTCGATCAGCACCTTCACGAACTCGCCCACCGACGTGGAAACAGCCTTGGGCTGGTCCTGGACCTGGACCAGCGTGACGCCGGCCGGCAGCGTCCGCCCGATCCGGTCAAACGTGATTTTCAAGGCCTTGCCCAGCGCAATGATGTCACCGCCCTTGGTCATGGACACGCCCAGCGCGATCACTTCCTTGCCCTGGTGACGTACCTTGATCGAAGGCGGGTCTGTATAACCGCGCTTGATCTCCGCAATGTCGCCCAGCCTGATCTGGCTGCCCGAGTTGCCCCGGATCGGCATGGCCCGCAACTGCTCCACCGCCTGGAATTGCCCGGCCACCCTCACCTGCACAACGTCCAGCGGCGTCTGGATGGCGCCCGCGCTCTCCACCGCATTCTGCTGGGCGAGCTGCGCCAGCACCTGGTTGAAGTCCAGCCCCAGCTGCGCCAGGCGCTTCTGAGATATCTCGATGAAGACCTTCTCGTCCTGCACGCCGAAGAGCTCGACCTTGGCCACGTCGTGCACGCGCAGCAGTTGCTGGCGCACGTCATCGGCAAACACCTTGACTTCGGCATTGCTGAAGCCGTCAGACTCCA
>CAZFKW010000364.1:1467-1739 GCA_964519795.1 uncultured Ramlibacter sp.
GCAGGGCGCGACGAGTCCTTGATCTGGAAGATGATCTGCGACTCGCCCGGCTTGGAGTAGCTGCGGATGATGTCGGAATAGGGCACTTCCTGCAGCGTTCTCTCGATCTTGTCGGTGACCTGCTCGGCCACCTGCTGGGCCGTGGCGCCGGGCCAGTAGGTGCGTACGACCATGGCGCGAAAGGTGAACGGCGGGTCTTCGTCCTGACCGAGCTGGAAGTAGGCCGCAAAACCCAGCAGCATCAGCACGGCCATGAGGTAGCGCGTCAGCGC
>CAZFKW010000364.1:1749-4166 GCA_964519795.1 uncultured Ramlibacter sp.
GCTGCCTCACTTTGCCGCTGGCAATGCGGTGGACGCGGGCGTTGCTCCGCCCACAGCCAGCGCGCCGGCGCCGGCTGGTCCCGCAGGCGCGGCGGCGGTACCGCTGGCGACCGCCGTCGCCGCAGCGGCCGCAACAGCAGCAGCCCTGGAGGTTTCCGTCGGCGACTGGTAGATCGTCACCTTCTGGCCGGGCGACAGCACATGCACGCCGGCCGATACCACCAGCATGCCGGGCGAAAGGCCCTGCGCAATGACCGCGTCGTTGCCGTCAGCGGTGGCTATCTCCACAGGCTGCGACTTCACCGTCATCGTTGCCTTGTCCAGCACCCAGACCGCGGAATTGCGGCCATCCTGCTTGAGCGCACTGGTCGGCAGCTTGATGACCTGCGCACCGGCCAGGCTCAGGCTTTGCGGGGACACATAGACCGTCGCGCCGAGTGCAGGCACCTCGCCGCCCTGCAGTGCGACCTTGACCGGGTAGGTACGGGTCGCCGGGTCGGCGCTGGCAGATACTTCCCGCACCTTGCCGTTCAGCGTCCGGCCCTCGGCCCAGACACGCACCGTGACGGCGGAACCCACCTTGATATCGGCAATCCTGTCCTCCGGCACAGAGAACACGACATCCCGCGCGCCGTCCTGGGCGATCCGCACGATCGGTGTGCCGGCCGACACTACCTGGCCTGGCTCCGCCTCGATGGCTGTCACGACGCCCGACACGTCGGCCACCAGCGAGGTATAGCTTGCCTGGTTGCCCTGCGCCTTCAGCTGCGCCTGCGCCTGGTCCAGCTGGGCCTGCGCGGCCTTGAGTGCGGTGTCGCGGCGCTCGAGCTCCGCGCCACTGATGAAATTCTGGTCCTTGAGTGCCGCAAAACGCCGGAAGTCCGCCGCTGCGAGGTCGCGGTTGGTCTGGGCCGCAGCGACCTGCGCGCGTGCGGCGTCGGCCGCCAGCCTGTAGTCCTGGGGGTCGAGCTGTGCAAGCACCTGCCCCGCCTTCACGCGCTGGCCGAGCTCTGCCTGGCGCCTCGTAATCTTGCCGGCCACCCGGAATCCAAGGCGCGATTCGACCCGCGCCCTCACCTCGCCTGCAAATTCGTAGCCACTGTGGAACTCGCTGATGCCTACCGTCAGCACCTTGACAGCGCGAATCGGTTCTTCCGGCGGCGGGGGTGGCGAGCAAGCCGCGAGCAGAAGGGCCAGGGCAAGCACGCCCGGGACGGGCACGCGCGGGCGCCAGGGGATTTCGGTCGAAAGGTGTGTGGACATGACAAACCTGATGGATTAGTACGCTTTGATCTGGCGCAGACATTTGTCTAATGACTGACCGGTTAGTAATCTAGGGTAATCACGAATGCTTGTCAAGCGACAATGAGCGCCGTGAGTACAGGCGCCCCCTCCCCCCTTGATGCCCGGCCCGGCCCGGCCCGGCATTACGAGAATTTTCCGGTGGCATCGGTGCTTTGCCCGCCGCGTCTGCGCCCTGCTGTCGCTGCCATCTACTGGTTCGCCCGAACCGCCGATGACATTGCCGACGAAGGTAACGCCCCTGCAGGCGAGCGTCTCGCGCAGCTCGCCGAGTACCGGGCAGAGCTCGCCGCTGCGGCACGGGGCCAGCCGGCGTCACCTCGTTGGCCCGGCGTGTTCGGGCCGCTGAGCGCCGCCATGGGCCAATTCGCACTGCCCGAGGCGCTGCTGGCTGACCTGCTGAGCGCGTTCTGCCAGGATGTGGAAAGAACCCGGGATGCAGCCGGCTATGGCAGCCGCGCCGACCTTCTGGACTACTGCCGCTGCTCGGCCAACCCGATCGGCCGTTTGCTGCTGCACCTGTATGGTGAGAACCGCAGTGCCGCGCTGGACCAGAGCGACTGCATCTGCAGCGCCTTGCAGCTCATCAACTTCTGGCAGGACCTGACGCAGGACCTTCCGCGCGGCCGCTACTACCTGCCGCAGGAAGACTGCGCCAGGTTTGGCGTGAGCCAGGACGACCTGCTGGCGCTGCGGCAGACGCCGCAGGCCACGGCACTCATTGCCGATGAAGTTCTCTGGGCACGCGAGCTGATGGCTCGGGGCGCCCCCCTGGTTCACACCCTGCCCGGCCGCGCCGGCTGGGAGCTGCGATTTGTCGTCCAGGGCGGCTTGCGCATTCTGGACCGTATCGAAGCGTCCGGGTTCCAGAGCCTGCAGACGCGTCCGAAGCTGGGCAAGCGCGACGCGCCCGCCATCCTCTGGAAGGCGCTGTGCATGTGAGTCAGGTGCTCCGGCCGGCGGCGGCACGTTCCGATGTGACAATTGCCCCATGAGTCCCGAGCAATACGTCCAGGAAAAAGCCGCCGCTTCGGGCAGCAGTTTCTACTACGCCTTCCTCTTCCTGCCGAAGCCGCGCAGGGCCGCAATCACGGCGTTCTATGCCTTCTGCCGGG
>CAZFKW010000365.1:0-4132 GCA_964519795.1 uncultured Ramlibacter sp.
GGCCGCGGTGAAGCCATGAAGGGCGCGGACGCCGTGAACAAGGCGCTCGACTACACCAAACAGTGGGTCGAGACGCTGTACCGCTGCGGCAAGGAAGCGGCCGCCGCCAACATGGACCTCAAGGCCGCCATGGCCCACACCCGCAAGAGCATGGACCCTGTCTTTGGGCAGGTGTTCATCTATGAGCACTGCCTTCCGTTTGACGTGAGCCGCGCCTACGACGAGGCCAAAGGCATCAAGAACCCGCGGATCTGGACGGCCGAGCGCGACCAGGAAATGTGGGCGGCATTGCAGCAGTCCTGAGTCCCGGGCCGTGCTTTCGCGGCCATGCCCTTACTGGTCCAGGTCGAGGACAGGGACCAGGCCCAGGAAGTGCCGCAGTGCCTCTTGCCCTTCCTTTGCGGCAAGCGCGCCCAGCGCATCCTCCTGCTCGGCCGGCACATAGCCCATGCCGAAGCGCACGAAGCGCCGCTCCTGCAGCGGGGCATGGTGCAGGACGTCCATGTTGACATGGCGGGTATCGGCCCGGATCGTCTCGATCAGGTCAAGAACCTTGTCCATGGCACCTTCGAGCAGCTGCGCAAAGCATGCGCCATCGAAGACCAGCAGCCCGGTGAGGTCGTTGGCCTGGTTGAATTGCCGGGACCTTGTCATGATGTCGGCAATCGCAGTGACCGGCGTGGCGGGTGCCAGGTTGCTGACGTAGAGGATTTCGTAAAGTTTCAAGCTGCTTTTCACTCCTTAGGCCGTGAATGTAGGTTTCCTGTAACAAGGCCGCAATGTCAAAAGACACAGGGGCGAAGACGCCGGAGGCGCGACAATTCGTTACGGTGAACTGCTGAACAGGAAAATGGCAAACCCGACTATTCCCATCCAGGCAAGCGCCTGCCCGGCCAGTTGCCATGACTGCCGCCTGCGCGCAACCGATGCCTTTTCGGCGGTCACTGCAAAGGAGCTGTCGTTCATCGAGAAACTCCGTGTGGATACCGTCCGGTTTGACGCCGGCCGCGACATCATCTCCGAGCAGAAGAGCACCGGAAAGATCTATACCCTGTACTCCGGCTGGGCGTTCCGCTACAAGACGCTGAGTGACGGGCGCCGCCAGATCATGAACTTCCTGCTGCCGGGGGACCTCGTCGGGCTGCAGGAAAAGTTTGCCGACGGCGCCACGAGTGGCGTGGAGGCGGCGACTGACGCCATGCTCTGTGTTTTTCCGCAGGACGGACTGTGGGAGTTGTTTCGCAACCACCCCAACCTGGGTTACGACGTGACCTGGCTGGCTGCGCGCGAGGAGAACATGCTCGATGAAAACCTTCTGACGACCGGACGGCGCAATGCCATGGAGCGGGTGGCCATGCTGCTCTTGCACCTGTTCCGCAGGGCGCACCGGGTGGGTCTGACAATAGACGGGGAAGTGAGCTTCCCGTTCAACCAGCAGCACATCGCCGACGCGCTCGGCATGTCGCTGGTCCACACCAACAGGACACTGCGGCGCCTGCACCGGCTTGGCCTGCACGAGATACGCGACGGCCGGCTGCGCCTGATCAATCCCAGGGCATTGCAGCGCATTGCTGACTATTACGACAGGCCGCTGCGACAGGTCCCGCTCCTTTGAGAGCCGTGTAGTCCCGCGCCGACGCGCAATGGCTGCGGGTGCCGACATCCACGCCAATAGCACCCTCCTACGATGCAACAGTGGCGCCCGTGTGACGCCTTTTCACCCCATCAAGGAGCCACTCATGATTCCCGGCAAACCCAACAAACCTTCCACACCAGCGACCCCGCAGACCGCCTCCACTGAATCCGGCAAAGGCAGCGCCACGAATCCGGCAAAGGGGCAGATGGGTGAAGGCAGCTACGAAGGCACGCGCGACTACCAGAAGAGCATCAAGGACTACCTGCAGGAAGCCGACGTGCAGCGCGATGCCAAAGCTGCAAGGCCCACCTCCGCCGCCGAAGCCAGGGAGCTGGAGCGCGCGGAGCAGGAAGGCAAGTCGCACTCCCGCGCGGCAGGCGGGTAAGCCGGCACCCAGAGATCCGGACGCAGGGCCGGGTGCCGCTCAGCGTGCAGCGGCCAGCGTCCGGAAATCTTCTTCGTATCCCTGCAGCGTCCGTACGGCCTTCGCGCGTTGGGCCTGTGTGGTGCTGTTGTGCAGTTGCGCCACCGCTGTACAGCCCTCGCGTGTGATGGCTTCAAAATAGCTGCGATAGGCCGGGTCTGGTGAATTGACCGTGCGGTCGAACAGCGCCAGAAGGGACTGCCGGTGGTTGGACTCCCCCTGGGCTGGCTGCAGTCCGCGCAACGTCTTCAGTGCATCCTGCTGGCGCCGCACGGTCTCACGGTAGCTTGTGGCCGCATCGAATGATGAACTGACCATGCTCTGCCGTATCGTGGTGAGTTGTGTCTCGCCCAGTGAGCCATAGAACATTTCGGCGCGCCTGGCCGTCTGTCTGACGCGGTGCTCCAGGCGCTTGCGGGCAGTCCCCTCCAGCCACTCCGACCGCCACTTGCCGTTGCGTTTTTCCATGTGTCTTTCAAGCACCCCCAGCTGCTGTTCATCCAGCGTCGGCGCAATGGCAATCACCGTGGGTTCCAGCCGCTCAAGCACCGCTACGGCGCGCGCGCGTCCTTCGCTGAACAGCTCGCATACCTGCTGGCCGTCGATGTTTCCGGGCGCAAGTTCCCGCGCCCTTCGAAGCAGCTCGGCATAACGCGGCAGCTCGTTGCTGCGGTGCCAGTCCTGCAATGCATCAAGATCGGCGCGCACACGCAAAGCCTGGGATTCGTTGAAATCAAGGTAGCTGTCGAGCCACCAGTACAGGGCTTCCGGTGCCTGGTTGTAGGCCAGCCTGACCATCCCGCAGCCGTTCAGCGCGGCAGCCACCAGCATCAGGCCGATAATCCGGAACATCAAGGAGATCAGGCGCATGGCGGATGTAGATGTTGTCATCATGGCGGCGGGCAAGGGCACCCGGATGAAAAGCAGGTTGCCCAAAGTGTTGCACAGGCTGGGCGGCCGCGCGTTGCTGGCCCATGTTGTCCACACGGCCAGGCAGGTAGGCGCACGCAAGACCATCATCGTCACGGGGCACGGCGCCGACACAGTCGAGGCCGCCATGGCTGCGCCGGGAATCTCCTTTGTGCGGCAGGAGCCGCAGCTGGGGACCGGCCATGCGGTGCAGCAGGCGCTGCCGCAACTGGTGGACGACGGCATCACGCTCATCCTCAACGGTGACGTGCCGCTGATCCAGGCGCAGACTGCACGCGAGTTGATCATGGCGTGTGGCGGCAGAAATCTGGCGCTGCTGACATTGAGCATTGCCGATGCTTCGGGTTACGGGCGCATCCTGCGCGACGCAAGCGGCGCGGTGAGCGGCATCGTCGAACACAAGGATGCGACCCCCGCGCAACGGGAGATCCGCGAGTTCTATACCGGCGTGATGGCCGCCCCCGGCAGCCTGCTCAAGACCTGGCTGGCGCGCCTGACCAACAACAACAGCCAGGGCGAGTATTACCTGACCGATGTGGTGGCCATGGCTGTGGCTGACGGTGTGGGCGTGGTGGCCGCGCACCCGCAGTCTGAAGCGGAAGTCACGGGCGTGAACAGTCCTCAGCAACTGGCCGAGCTTGAGCGGGTATACCAGCTCGGCCGGGCCCGCCAGCTGATGGAGCAGGGCGTGCGGCTGGCCGACCCTGCACGCCTGGATGTGCGCGGCGATCTGGTCTGCGGCATGGATGTCGAGATTGACGTCAACTGTGTGTTTGACGGCAGCGTGTCGCTGGGGGACGGCGTGAAGGTCGGCGCCAACTGCATGATCGCCAACGCAGCCATTGCCGCCGGCGCTGTGATCCACCCCTTTACGCATATCGATGGCGAAAAGCCCGGTGTGCGGGTCGGGGAGGACGCGCGGGTCGGCCCGTTTGCGCGGCTGCGGCCCGGCGCGCAGCTGGGTGCGGACGTGCACATCGGCAATTTCGTCGAGGTGAAGAACAGCACGCTTGCCAGGGGCGCCAAAGCCAACCACCTGGCTTACCTGGGCGATGCCACCGTGGGCGAACGGGTGAACTACGGGGCCGGCAGCATCACCGCCAACTACGACGGCGCCAACAAGCACCGCACCGTGATCGAGG
>CAZFKW010000366.1:0-4131 GCA_964519795.1 uncultured Ramlibacter sp.
GAGGAGTCCGGCGGCTTCTCCGGCGTGGGCTACCTGGCCGAACTGGGTTACTTCAGCAAACCACGGGTTCACCATGTGATCATCCCGGAGCCATTGGGGGTGGACCGCATATGCCTGGGCCATCGCGGTGTGTATTGGGCCGAGGTCGAGACCCGGGGCCGCATTGCGCATGGCTCCATGCCCTTCCTGGGTGACAGCGCCGTCAACCACATGGGCGCATTCATCCACCTGCTGGAGACCCAGCTGCTTCCGGTGCTCGGCCAGCGCCGCACGGCAGAGCCGGTGGAGCCGCCCGGTGCGCGCGTGAGCACACTCAACATCAACAGCATTCATGGTGGCCAGGTGGAGCAGCGCTATGCCATGGACGCGCGCGGCCGGCCCGCCGGCGACCTGCCCGCGCCTGTGGTGGCGCACAGCTGCCGTATGGTGCTGGACCGCCGCTTCATTGCCGAGGAAAGCCTGGAGTCGGTCAAGCAGGAGCTTCTGGACATGCTGGAGGAGCTCAAGAGAACCCGCCCTGGTTTTGACTTTGGCATCCGCGAGATCATGAGCTTCGTGCCGACCGCCACGCCCCGCGACGCGCCGGTGGTTGACGCCACGGCCCGTGCCATTGCGCGGGTGCTGGGCCGCGAGCCCAGGTACATCGCCAGCCCGGGCACCTATGACCAGAAGCACATCGTGCGCACCGGCAAGCTAACCGACTGCATCGCCTACGGGCCGGGCATTCTCGACCTGGCGCACCAGCCCGATGAATACGTCGGCATCCGCGAGCTGGTCGACTCTGCCAAGATCATGGCGCTGGCCGCCTTGCGGCTCACCGCGAACTGACGCATTGTTGATGCTGCGGCGCAGCAGAAAACCGGGCGGAAAATAATTTCTGGTTCACCTGTCAATGTTGACAGGGGTGGCAGGCCGGGAACCCGGTTTGCACCCTCAAAGTGTTGTCATCTCGCACAGGCAGCTGCGCCTGCGGCTCCTATGCGCGCACCGTGCGCCGGGCCTGCGTTTCAAGCCAGCTGTTGTAGCTGTGCATGGGGTCAGGGCCGAACTGGGGATCAATGCTGAACAAGGCACCCAACAGGGACTGTTCACGTCCAATGAGGAAGGCAGGATTGAGTTCGGGAGGGGCCGTGCGGCCCAGGGCCTGGCGCAGTTCCAGGTTGATGAGTTTGCGGCCATTGCGGATGTCGGCGAGCGACGCAGCACTCACGCGCTCGGTCTCGGCCAGTTGCGCCAGCTCGTCCAGGGTGCCGGCCGGCTCCAACTGCAACCAGCTCGCCCTGCCGGTGGCATCGATGCCCAGCACCCCGAACGGGTCGCCGATGGTGATGTGCTCGACCCAGCGCTTGGACGCGAACTCCGTCAGGTCCCGGCTGATCGAGGGCACGCGCAACAGGGCCGTCTGTTCGGGTGAAAGCGTGCTGCGCCAGATCTGCGAGTGCCGCGCATTCGGCGTGGCCAGGAGGTGTTCCACCGCGTCAATCAGCCGGCGAGAGATGTCGGCCGTCTGCTTGGCGATGAACTGGTCAATCAGCCCCTGGTTGAAGGCGCGCACCGCTACCTGCTCGTCAGCCTGGCCCGTCAGCAGCACGCGTGATCCCGGCCAGTCCACCAGCTCCCCCAGCGCCTGCAGGCCATCCATGGCCGGCATGGAGTAGTCAACTACGCAGACCTGTGCCAGCGAGAACCGCTGGGTGCTTTCACCCCAGTACCTGAGAATCTGCGGTATCAGCGGCATGCCCTCGCGCCACTGGTCCACCATCTCCTGCTGGGTCCAGGCATCGGCCTCCCACAACGGCGGCTCCTGCTGCAGGTGGTTGATGCAATCCTGCGGGCGGAGGAACAGCAGGACGTGCCAGTTGCGCGGCAGGACGAGCGACAGCATGTCCAGGTAGTCGGGGTCGTCGTCCAGGAAGACCACGGTACCGGGGCGCTGGAACAGGGGGAAACTCATCGTGGGGTCCGTTGGGTGGAGGCAGCCGGCGCGGCCGGGGCGGCGGGGCTGGCTGTGAGCAGGGGGCGCAAGGATTTCAAGGGCGGTCAGGTTGGGCAGTACTGCGGGCCATGCTATTGTGCTGTTTCTTATGAAACACGTCGATGCAACTTCCTGTTAACTTTGACAGTGTCAGCCTGGATGCCATGCTCGGCGACTGGATTTGCGCACTGCGCGAGCACTCCGTCGAGGCTGTTGTCATCCTGGGGCCGGACCCGTTCGGCGGACGGGAAGACAGGGTGGCCGTCGCGGTACACCCTCCCCTGATCGCCGACGCGGCAACGGCCCTGGCCGAGAGCCGTGACTTCGGTGCGCCCTGGCGCGACTCCGACGCGCCCCTTGTGGCGTGGCAGCATATTGCCAAGGCAGACCACGCAGCGTCCAACCGGTGGCGCGTGCTGGCACTTGGGCATGGTTTCCAGACCGTCATCAGGGTCGAATTCACGCTGCCGGCGGACCGGGCCTTCGAGTGCTTCCTGTTCAGCCCCCGGGAACTGGGCAACCGCACCGAGGCGGCCTCGCTGGTGTGGTCGGCACTGAACATCTGGCCGCTGATCAAGCGCGTCATTGCCAATGCCCGCTGCCCCCTCAGTCCGCGTGAGCGCGAGTGCCTGTCGCTCGCCTTCGAGGGCAAGACCGCACGGGAGTCAGGCAAGCTGCTGGGCTGTTCGGACCGGACGATCAATTTCCACATTTCGAACGCAATGGCCAAGCTGAGGGTGGACAGCAAGATGGCCGCAGTCCAGCGCGCTTGCTGGTTCGGCGTGATTTAGGACGCCCCCCGAAGCGCTGCGCGCCTCCCCCCACTGGGGGGCGCAGCCAGTGGCCCGGCGAAGCCGGTTCCACGGCTACCACCTGCACGTTGCTGGTGCTTCTGAGGTCGGGTTGCGAAACCCGCAATAATGGCTCGCATGACCTTTCTGGCAATTGATGTGGGGAATACGCGCCTGAAGTGGGCGATTTATGACGCGCCGCAGCGCGGCGCGCAGCCGCTGGCGCATGGGGCGGAGTTCCTGGAGAACATCGACAAGCTGTCTGAGGGCGACTGGGCGAAGCTGCCCGAGCCTTCGCGCATGCTGGGCTGCATTGTGGCGGGGGACGCCGTCAAGCGGCGGGTGCAGGAGCAGATGGAGTTGTGGGATGTGCCTGCGCAATGGGTGGTGTCAAGCGCCGGGGAGGCAGGCCTCGTCAACGGCTATGACCACCCGACGCGGCTGGGCTCGGACCGGTGGGTTGCAATGATTGGCGCGCGCCACCGCATGCTGGCGCAAGGCGCGCCGCGCCCGATGGTGGTGGTCATGGTCGGTACGGCGGTCACGGTCGAAGCTGTGGATGCCAGCGGCAGATTCCTGGGCGGCTTCATCCTGCCGGGTCACGGCATCATGCTGCGCGCGCTGGAGTCTGGCACGGCCGGGCTGCATGTGCCCACGGGGGAAGTCCGCGAGTTCCCGACCAATACCAGCGACGCGCTCACAAGCGGTGGCACCTATGCCATTGCGGGCGCCGTGGAGCGCATGGTGCAACACGTGCGCCACCACTGCAAGGCCGAGCCGGCCTGCTACATGACTGGCGGCGCCGGCTGGAAAATGGCGCCCAGCATGTCGGTGCAGTTCGAACTGGTGGACGGGCTGATCTTCGACGGCTTGCTGGAAATTGCAGCGCAAAGGTGGACGCCCCCCGAAGCGGCCTGACGGCCGCCTCCCCCCACTGGTAGGCGAGGCCTGTGGCCCGTCCTGAGCTTGTCGAAGGGCGGTTCCACGGCTCCCCACGAGTTGAACTATGCCTTCAAACCGTCCACAGCCTGGAACATCGCCTCGCGCGCCTGCTCGATGACCTGCTGCTTCCACGCATCGGTGTCGGTGTAGAACGCCTCCATCATGTCCTGCCTGATCTGGCGGGCCAGTGCTGCGGGTGCGTCGCGGTGGATGTTGAGCCAGTGCTCGGCGCGCAGCGCCTGCAGGACGTCAAGAATGGGTTTGGTGCCGTACTCCATGGCGATGCCGGTGTATTCGGCGTGGGCGCATTCCTCGTCAATGGCGGCGAAGGCCAGGCCGGTCAGCGTCGCTGATGCCGACGTCCCGTCGTAAATGGAGGTCACCTTGTCGCCCCACCAGGACCTTGCCCGAGCAATGGCCACG
>CAZFKW010000367.1:0-4114 GCA_964519795.1 uncultured Ramlibacter sp.
TGAGTTTGCCCGGATTCCTGCGTGTGAATTCCAGGAACGACTTGATATCGGCAGATTCCACGCGCCGCGGATTGACCACGACCACCTGAGGGACGCTGGCAACCAGCACCAGGGGCACAAAGTCCTTCTCGATGTCATAGTCGAGTTTGGGATACATGGATGGCGCGATGGTATGGTGTACCGCGCCCATGAACAGGGTGTAGCCATCCGGTGCAGCCTTGGCGGCAATGCTCGCGCCGACGGTACCACCGGCACCTCCCCTGTTGTCGATGATCATCTGCTTGCCTGTCTGCCGAGCAAACTGCGCCGACAACGGGCGGCCAAAAGCATCGGTCCCGCCGCCGGCCGGAAACGGGACGACCACCGTGATGGGCTTGGTGGGCCAGGCAGAAGCCTGTGCACGGCCCAAGCCGGACCATGCGGCCGCGCTGGCCGCAGCCACCTGAAGAACTTCGCGCCGTTTGGGGCTGTATGTCATGTCTTGTCTCCTGTCGTTGTTGAAATCCGCAAATTGAAACCGTCCGTGCCTGGTCAAATGTACAAAGCTTCCACCTCGCCCGATACAGGGATTTTTCCCTGTGCAAGCAACTGGCGGTGGCGGTCAAGGCGCTTGATGTCGTAGACGTAGTTGACCATTAATCCATAAGACTGCTTCAGGCCTTTGGCCGACGGGTCACCGGCCCAGTTGAGCCGCTCCACCCGCGCGCCGTTGCCCAGGTGAAACCGCGCAACGGCGTCCGCCGGCTTGCCATCCTGAAGTTCGCGGCCCAGGTAGTGAGCAGCGCACTGCATCAGCAATTGCCGCGGCAAGGATTTCGGGGCCAGGTCCAGCGGCTTGTCCAACGCTGCAAGAAAATGCTCCGGCGACGGCGGCTCGTATCCGATGGCACGCCCCAGCGCTGCGCGGTCCCTGTCGCCCATGCGCGCCAGCATGTCGGCAGCATTCCTGGCGAGCCAGGTGCGAAAACCGGGAATCGGCGAGAGCGTGGCAAAGGTCTTGAGCCGGGGAAACTCGGCCCGCAGCGTCTCCACCACGCGCTTGATCAACGAATCGCCAAAGCCCACGCCGCGCAGGCCGGGCTGGGTGTTGCTGATGGAGTAGAAAATGGCCGTGGTCGCTTTTTTGAGGTCGGCCGCGGCGGCTGATTCGTCCAGCAGTGGCGTGATGCTGTCGGCCATCGCATCCATCAGGGCAACTTCCACAAAAATCAGCGGCTCATCGGGCAGCCGCGGATGGAAGAAACCGTAGCAGCGGCGGTCGCTGTCCAGCCGGTTCTTCAAGTCGGCCCAGCCCTTGATGTCGTGCACCGCCTCGTATTTGATGAGCTTTTCGACAAGGGACGCAGGGGAGTCCCAGCTGATGCTGCGCAGGTCCAGGAAGCCGACATCGAACCAGGTTGAAAACAGGCTTTCCAGCTCCGCGTCCAGTGCCAGCAGGCGCTTGTCGGCCTTCAGGTGCGGCAGCAGCTCGGCACGCATGTCCAGCAGGAAGCGCATGCCCTCGGGGTACACCGCAAAGCGCTGCAGCAGCCGCGTGCGCGGCGAGACAAAGGCCTTGCGAAGGCGGATCTCGGCCTGGCCTTCTTCGGCCGTGCCGTGCGCGTTCTCGTACTGCTCGCGCGCGGCCTTGACCCGGGCCGGGTCGGGCGCGAACTGTTCGCTCATGAGCAGCCAGGCGTCGCGCCTCTGGGCCGGTGTGGCGGATGAGTACCACTGCGCGACGGCACGCGCGCGGCGCCCGCCCTCCACTTCGCTGACCTGCGGGTCCACGATGGCCTGCAGTTCCGTCAGCGTGCGGCGCAGCACCCGTGGCGAGAGCGCCTCCTGCCTGCGTCCGAGCGTGGCCTGCAGGCGCTCCCGGGTGGTCCGCGCCCGGGCTGCCTCTGCCCCTGGCGACGGACCCAGGCGCGCGACGGTGCGGGTGATCCACTCGGGCGTGTTCATGCGAGCCTTGACGACTGGTTGCGGGCGAGGTCGCGAAGCGCCTCACGCTGGCGCGTGAGATGGGTGCGCATGGCAGCCTCGGCGCCCTCGCTGTCGCGCGCCTTGAGCGCGGCGAACACCGCCATGTGCTCGGACAGGCTCTGCTCCAGCCGGCCCGGCGCATGCAACTGCTGCTGGCGCGCCAGGCGCAGAATCTTGCGCAGGTCGCCGATCACTTGCGCCAGCCAGCGGTTATTGGCCAGCAGGATGATGGCCTCGTGGATCGTGTGGTTCACTTCGTAGTAGTCGTTGATGCGGCGGGCCCTGGCATGCTTGCCGAGCTTGTCGTGCAAGGCTTCAAGCGCGGCAAGATCGGCATCGCCGGCATTTCGTGCCGCCTCCCAGGCGCTGCGCCCTTCCAGCAATGCAATGACGGGAAATATTTCATCCAGGTCTTTCTCGGTCACCTGGTTCACAAAGCAGCCGCGGCGCGGCTCGTGGCGCACCAGCCCCTCGGCGGTCAGTACCTTCAGCGCCTCGCGCAGGGGCGTGCGGGAGATCTGGAGGCTTTCACAAAGCGCCACCTCATCGACAAAACTGCCTTGCGCGAGCTCGCCGGCAAAAATGCGCTCGCGCAGTGTATTGGCCACCTCCTCATGGAGTGACTGGGGTGCGGCGTTGCTGGCGACGAGTTTCATGATTACCGATAATTAGCCATAATTATGAGAAATTACAAAGCCCCGCGCAAGGTGTCTGCGCCCGTCGATCATCCATGAAAACCCGCAGGCGCTGCCGCTTACGTGTGTGATCCGGATGCGGTTCGGGTGCGATCAGTGTGACACTCGCTACCTGAAAGCAGCCTCCACAGGCAGGAACTTCACAAACCCCGGCCGGTTCTGCCTCTCTTTGGCCGCCGGCCCCACCGGGCAACGCGCCGCCGACAGCTCAGCCGCCCACTGGCGAAAGCGCAGCACCTGCGGCGGCGTCATCAGGCAGTGCGGGTTGGCGAAAGGATGGCCCAGGTGCAGCAGCTGGTGGCCCAGCTCGTGCGCAAGCAGCAGGGCGATATGGTTGTCGGCCTCGGCCGCAGACGGCATGTCACCGCCACGCAGCCGCACCGTCTGGGGTGAATCATCGAGGAAGGGAAACGTGCTCACCACCGAGTAGAGGCTGAAGCGCCCTTCCCGGCTCTGCGTTGTCACGCCGTTGCTCACCCCGCCGCGCAGGGCGCTGTGTACCGAGTTGCCTTCCCACTCTGCGCTGGCAATGAGCTGGTTCGTGACGACGACTTCGTAGGGCAGGGGCGCCGAGCCCAGCAGGTTCCAGTAGGTGTATTCGTTGTAGCGGTCGGCACCGATGAGCGGCTGGCCGTCGTTGCCTTTGAGCTGCCGCCAGCCGCGCAGCAGTGCCAGCTGCGTGTTGATGAGGGCGCGGGCAAAGGCGGCGTCGGTGCTGTCCGCCGGCGGCTGCACCAGGTGTGGGACGGCGAAGCGTTTCTGCGCAGGCACGTCGCCGTCGGTTTTCAGGTCGGCCAGCAGCCCGCGCGCCAGCCGCTCCACTGCAAACCCGTTGACAGCGCTGTCCAGCCGCTGCTTCTCGGCCAGCGCCACCATGCGCGGATCCAGGGCCGCGAACAGCCTGATGATGGGCACCTCCACTGGCCGGGAAAACACCACCTTCAGCCTGAAATGCTCCGCGAGATGCGCCGCCGTCAGCGCCAGGATGCCATCCAGCTGCGCCGCAGGCAACGCGAGGAAGCGCGGGTTGTGCACGTAGGCCACCCGCAGTTCCACACTGCCGGAAACGTCCGGCAGCGGCAGCGGCCGGGGCCGGCCCTGCGCGAAGGCCCCCGCGGCGAGGATGGCGAGGATCCAGGCCGCGGCGCGTTTCATGGAGCAGGGTTCCGGCCGTCGGCCCACAGCCACATCGCCACGCCTCCCACGATCATGGGGATACACAGCCACTGGCCCATGCTCATGTTGAGCGCGAGCAGCCCCAGGAAGTTGTCAGGTTCGCGGAAGAACTCGGCGATGAAGCGGAATACACCGTAGCCAACCAGGAAGGCCGCAGCCACCTGGCCCTGCCTGCGCTCCTTGCGTGCGTACAGCCACAGCAGGATGAACAGCAGCAGCCCTTCCATCAGGAACTGGTACACCTGCGACGGGTGGCGGGGCGCCATCGTTCCACTATG
>CAZFKW010000368.1:0-1114 GCA_964519795.1 uncultured Ramlibacter sp.
CCATGCCACCTCCACCGGCCGTGTACTGCTGGCGGCCCTGGGCAGGACCGAGTTCGCCGCCTGGATGAAGGGCAGGGTGCTGCCGCGGCTGACCTCGCACACCGTCACCGACCCCCGGCAGTTCCGCAGCCTGATTGCCCAGACTCGTGCGGATGACCTGTGCGTGGCCGTTGAAGAGCACGAGTTGGGGGTTCAGGCCCTGGCAATTCCTCTGCGCAACATGCAGGGCCGCACGGTGGCCGCGCTCAACGTCGTGGGTGCGCCCCAGCGCCTGCCGGTGGAGCGGATGCGGCTTGAGCTGTTGCAGCCGATGCTCGACGCGGCGCGCGAGCTGCGTCCGCTTCTCTGAGCATCGGATGAGCTGCGTTCATTCTGCGGGCAGCGCGCGAGCTGGGCCTTGTCTCCGGGAGGCGCGGCTCAGGCCTGGCCGGGAACTTCTTCCGTCGCATCCGGCAAGGTGAAATAGAAAGTTGCCCCCCGGTCCGGCACCGAATGGGCCCAGATCCGTCCTCCGTGCCGAGTGATCACCCGGGCCACCGTCGCAAGGCCGACTCCGGTGCCGGGAAACTCCTGTGCATCGTGCAGGCGCTGGAAGGTGCCAAAGAGTTTGGCCGCATACGCCATGTCGAAACCGGCGCCGTTGTCCCGCACAAAATAAGCCTTGTGCTCGCCCAGGAACCCGACGCTGACCTCGGCATGTTCGCGGCGGTTGCTGAATTTCCAGGCATTGCCCAGCAGGTTCTCCAGCACCGAACGAATGAGCCGCGCATCCCCATTGACGCGCAGACCTGGCTCCACGCTCCACGCCACATCCCGGTCAGGTTCATGTGACTGCAGCCGCTCCAGGATTTCAGTGGCCATGACAGTGAGGTCGACCCCATCGCGGCGCAGTTCCACGCGCGAGACATGAGCCAGCGAGAGCAGCCCGTCGATCAGCTGTCCCATCTGGTTGACCCCGGCGCGGATGCGGTCCAGGTAGTGCCGCACCTTGCTGCCCTGCTCACCGTCCAGCTCGTTGTAGAGCAGCCGGGCAAACCCGTCAACGGTGCCAAGCGGCGAGCGCAGGTCGTGCGAAACGGAATAGGAAAAGGCTTCCAGCTCGGCGTTGGACATG
>CAZFKW010000368.1:1124-4101 GCA_964519795.1 uncultured Ramlibacter sp.
AGCTCGGTCGTGCGCCGGGCGATCCGGTCTTCCAGGCCACTGTTGAGTTCGGTCACCTGCGCCAGCAGGTTGACGTTTTCGATGGCAATGGACGCCAGCTGCGCCAGCTCGGTGGCCACGTATTCGTCATGCCGGTTGAAGTCGCCGGACAATTTGTCGTGCAGGCGCAGGAGGCCGATGTTCGCGCCGCCGCGTCCCATGATGGGCACAGCCAGTCCACCCCGGCCTGCAGCATGGGCATCAGCGGCATCGACCGATTGCGAGCAGGCCGTGATCGGCGGGCCGCCGCCGTCGCGCGCAAGTGTCACTTCCGCCTGCCGCGCGCCAATGACGGCACGTGCCTGCTCCGCCACCTGGCGCACCATGCTGTCAAGCGTACGCTGCTGTGTGATCACCTGCGCGGCCTCGGCGGCGCGCTGCAGTGTCAGCAGGTGGCTGCGGACCTCCTGCTCGGCATTGACGCGCGAGGTCACGTCCTGGAAGCCGCCCTGCATCCGCACGATCACACCGGCATCATCGCGCACGGCGCGGCCCATGGATCGTACCCAGATGGGTTCGCCGGCCGCGGTGATCATCTGGACTTCGACGTCAAAGGGTGTGCCATTTGTCACGCAGTCCTGCGCCACCTGGGTGGCCAGCTGGCGGCTGGCGGGCGCGCACAGGCCGATGGCTGACTCCAGGGTCGGTGCGCTGCCCGGCGGGAGTCCCAGGATTTCCGAAGCCTCGTCAGACCAGATGAATCGCATGGATGGAAGCTCAAGTGCCCAGCCACCCAGCCTGGACAGCCGCCCGGCCATGCGCACCAGTTCCGACTTGTCCTTGAGGTCGGCTTCCGCTTTCTTGAGGTCGTCGATATCGGTGGAGGTGCCGAACCAGGAGACGACGCGGCCCTCTGCGTCGCGGTTGGCCACCGCGCGGGACAGTTGCCAGCGGTACTGCCCGTCCTTGCCGAGCAGCCGGTGTTCGTGGGGCGTGCCCTCGCCGGTGGTCAGGGTGTGGCGAATGGCGGCCTTCGCAGCCTCGCGGTCGTCCGGGTGCACCCAGTGAATCCACCCGAACTCCAGCGCCTTGTGAGGCGGCTCGCCTGTCACCTGGCTCCACTGGTCGCTTACGAATGTCAGCTTGCCTTTTCCATCCGTGATGAAGACGATCTGCGGCATGGCCTGGGCCAGCCGGCGGAAGTACAGCTCGGTGCGTTCGCGCTTGCGCACCTGCCGGTCCAGCATGACCGATAACAGGACAACCATGGCTGATGCAAGCAGCCAGATCAGCGATGACAGTACTGCATAGCGCGTCCACGGCGCAAGGATCTCTGCGTGGGTGCGGCCAACGTTGACCACAAGTTCCGGATAGGTGGACAGCGTCCGGTACGAAATGATGCGCACCTTGCCGTCAAAAACACTGGATGCGGAGCCTGTTCCGTGGGGGCTGCTGGACAGCCGCCTGCTGAAGAACGCAGCGCCCGCATAGTTGCGACCCATCGTTGACTCGTCCATCGGGCTGCGCATCATGAGCACGCCGTCGCGCCTGAACAGCGACACGGCCCCATCCTGACCCAGGTCCAGCTGCCGCCACAGGCTGTCGAAGTACGGAGGCTCGATGGCCGCGACAACCGCGCCGGTGACCTGGCCCCTGGCATCACGCAGCGGCCGTGAAACGCTGATGAGCCAGCCGCCGGTGCCCCGGCTACGTACCGGGACGCTGACGTGAAAGCCGGCGCGGGGGTCGCTCCTGTATTTCTGGAAGTACTCCCTGTCCCCCAGCGCCGCGCCGATGTTGCCGGAGTCCGAGTCGTGAATGATGACGCCGTCCTTGTCCAGGATCCACATGGCCCGCATGAACGGCAGGCCTTCCAGTTGCTCCCTGAGCATGGCCTGGGCCTGGTTGGTGCCGGGCCCGGCGGCGGGACCCAGTGCCTGGAAGCGCACCAGGGCCAGTTGCAGGCGCTGGTCGGCGGCCTGCAAGGTGCGGCTGGTCTGTTCTTCAATGACGCGCACCAGCGATTCATTGAGCCGCTCGCCGGCGCGCAGGGCAACCTCCCTCAGCGTGTGCAATGCCGCTGCCAGCGCCACGCCCGACAACACGATGAGCAGCGTGGCAAGCCGCACGATCTGCCGCCGCGCAGCGCCTTGCCCCTCAACTTGTGGAGGCTGGCTGTGCCGCAGGTGGGCATCTTCTTGCCAGGGCCAGTGCATGGATGAAGGCCTTTCCAGTCTTTTTGCTTGCCCCGTTTTCCCTGTATGAATCCCCCACAAGGCTGGGGTCATGATGCCATGGGGTGCAGGCTTTGTCGATCCGGCTTGTCGAGGCCTGATTCTTGCGTGCGCTTTCAGGGCATTCCCGGATGGACAGGAGTAGCGCTCAATTGCATGCAGGTGATTGGGCGGGAACCTGTCGTCAGGCCCGATTGCATTCATTCGATAAAGTCATCAAACTATCGTCTTCGTTGCATCAATTACTGAGAGGTACACCCATGGCATTTTTCAAATCGACCCGTCTGGCCACCTTGTGCTTTGCCGCAGGCGTGCTGGCCTGTGCTCCGGCATTTGCCGGCAAGACCCTCGACGCCATCAAGTCGCGCGGCGAACTGGTGGTGGGTGTCAACACCGGCCTGGCCGGGTTCTCGGCCGCTGACAGCCAGGGCAAATGGACAGGCCTGGATGTAGACATGGGCCGTGCCGTGGCAGCCGCCGTGCTGGGGGATGCCAACAAGGTCAAGTGGGTTCCGCTGACTGCGCAGCAGCGCTTCACGGCACTGCAGTCCGGGGAGATTGACATCCTGTCGCGCAACACCACCTTCACGCTCACGCGCGATGGCTCTCTCGGCCTGCACCAGACGGTGGTCACTTTCTATGACGGCCAGGGCTTCATGGTGCCTGCCAAGAGCAAGGTCAGGAGCGCCAAACAGCTCAAGGGAGCGACCGTGTGCGTGCAGAGCGGCACCACCACCGAGAAGAACATGACGGACTTCTCCCGT
>CAZFKW010000369.1:0-4091 GCA_964519795.1 uncultured Ramlibacter sp.
GCCGGTGGTGGCCATCTATTCGACCTTCCTGCAGCGCGCATACGACCAGCTCATCCACGACGTGGCATTGCAGAACCTGCCCGTCGTGTTTGCGCTGGACCGCGCCGGGCTGGTGGGCGCCGACGGCGCGACCCACGCCGGCGCCTACGACATCGCCTACCTGCGCTGCGTGCCCAACATGAGCATTGCCTGCCCGTCCGACGAGCGCGAATGCCGGCAGTTGCTGTCCACCGCCTTCGCGCAGGACCATCCTGTGGCCGTGCGGTACCCGCGTGGCGCAGGCGTTGGGGCGGCAACCGGCAGTGACCTTGATGCCCTGCCGTTCGGCAAGGCACAGCGACGGCGCGAAGGCAGGCGCATTGCGATCCTGGCCTTCGGCACCTTGCTGCATCCGGCGCTCCAGGCTGCACAGAAGCTGGACGCAACCGTCGTTGACATGCGCTGGGCCAAGCCGCTGGACACCGCCATGCTGCTTGAAGTGGCGCAGGCGCACGAAGCCATCGTCACGATCGAGGAGGGGTCTGTCATGGGCGGCGCCGGTAGTGCGGTGGGCGAGGCCCTGCAGGCTGCCGGCATGCTCAAGCCATTGCTGCAACTGGGCCTGCCGGACCGCTTCATCGAGCATGGCGACCCTGCGAAGCTGCTGTCACTCCAGGGCCTTGATGCGGCAGGCATCGAGCAGTCCATCGTCGCGCGCTTCGGCGATGCGGGCGCGCAGTCGCGCCCGTCGCTCAAGATCGTCAGCTGAGCGGCGCTGGGGACGAACCGCAGGACTGCCTGCACGGTACCTGGCGGACAACAAGGTTCCCCGAAGGCTGAGAGCTTCCTGACGCCTTGGCATTTTTGCGGGGAAACCAGCGCGGACGCGGGCCATTCCCTTCCTACAATCGCGCCGTTGTTTCGCCGTGTTCACGCGCAGTCCGCCTTTGCGGGCGCGTTTCAAGCCGGCAATTTTCCAGTCATTTCAACGGAGATGTTTTTCAATGGATCGTCGTTCCCTCATCAAGCGCGCCGGCATTGCCGGCGTCCTGGCCGCAGGTGCTGCGCCTGCCGTGCATGCCCAGGCCGCCATTCGCTGGCGCATGGCTTCCAGCTTTCCCAAGTCACTCGACACCATCTATGGCGCCGGTGAAGTTTTCTCCAAAGCTGTCAGGGCCATGTCGGGCGGCAAGTTCGAAATCTCGGTGCACGCAGCCGGTGAACTGATGCCCGCCTTCGGCGTGGTGGATGGCGTGCAGAACGGCACCGTCGAGATCTGCCACACCGTGCCCTACTACTACTTTGGCAAGAATGAGGCATTTTCCATTGGTGCAGCCATTCCGTTTGGCATGAACTCACGCCAGATGACCGCCTGGATGTACGAGGGCAACGGCCGCAAGCTGATGAACGAGTTCTACTCGCAGTACAATATGACCAGCTTTGCCGGCGGCAACACCGGCGCCCAAATGGGCGGCTGGTTCCGCAAGGAAATCAAGGGCGTGGCTGACCTGAAGGGCCTGAAGTTCCGCGTCGGTGGCTTCGCCGGCAAGGTGCTTGAGCGTCTGGGCGTGGTGCCGCAGAACATTCCCGGCGGCGAGATCTACCAGGCCCTCGAAAAGGGCACGCTGGATGCAGCCGAATGGGTCGGTCCCTACGACGACCAGAAGCTCGGCTTCAACAAGGTCGCGCCGTTCTACTACTACCCCGGCTGGTGGGAAGGCGGGCCCGAGGTTGATTTCTTCATCAACAACAAGGCGCTTGAAAGCCTGTCTGCCGAGAACAAGGCCATCATTGCGGCCGCGTCCGCCCAGGCCCATGTGGACATGCAGGCCAAATATGACGCCCGCAACCCCACTGCGCTGAAGCAGCTGGTCGGCAACAAGACCAGGGTCCGGCCGTTCCCGGTGTCCGTGCTCGAGGCTTCGTTCAAGGCGTCGATGGACATCTACAAGGAGCTCGAAACAAAGAACCCGGCCTGGAAGAAAATCTACACCGACTACCGTGCATTCCAGCGCGACCAGATTCTCTGGTTCCGTTTTGCCGAGTCGCGTTTCGACTCATTCATGCAGTCCAAAAAGATGTAATCACACCACTGCAGCATCACTGCAGCACCATTGCGGCTCGACGAGGCGCGCACCACCCCTTTGGCAGGGGGTGTGGCGCGCTTTTTTCATATGTTTTCGAGCTTGCTATTTCGAGCGTTTTTGAGAGTCAGAAATTGAGGTTAAATCTCACGGGTTAGCCCTAATGACTTGGCTTGGTGTGACTCCTAGACTGCAATCGGCTTACCCCCGAAACATAAGGAGTTATTTCACATGGATCGTCGTTCACTGATCAAAAACGCCGGCATTGCCGGTGTCCTTGCTGCCGGCGCAGCACCCGCTGTGCATGCGCAGGCTGCAGTTCGCTGGCGCCTGGCATCCAGCTTCCCGAAATCGCTCGACACCATCTTTGGCGCTGCTGAAACTTTCGCAAAAAAGGTCAACGAGATGAGCGGTGGCAAGTTCACCGTCTCGACCCATGCTGCCGGCGAACTCATGCCCGCATTCGGCGTGGTTGACGGCGTGCAGAACGGCACTGTGGAAATCGCACACACTGCACCGTACTACTTCTTTGGCAAGGATGAATGCTTTGCACTGGGTTGCGCCATCCCGTTTGGCCTGAACAGCCGCCAGATGACCGCCTGGATGTACGACGGCAACGGCCTCAAGCTCATGCGCGAGTTCTACGCCAAGTACAACATCGTGAACTACCCCGGCGGCAACACCGGTGCCCAGATGGGCGGCTGGTACCGCAAGGAAATCAAGACGGTCGCTGACATCAAGGGCCTGAAGATGCGCATTGGCGGCTTTGCCGGCAAGGTGCTTGAGCGCATGGGCGCCGTTCCCCAGAACATCCCGGGTGGCGAAATCTACCAGGCGCTTGAAAAGGGCACGATCGATGCCGCCGAGTGGGTGGGGCCCTACGACGACGAGAAGCTCGGATTCAACAAGGTGGCTCCCTTCTATCACTATCCCGGCTGGTGGGAGGGTGGCCCGCAACTCGACTTCTTCGTCAACGACAAGGCGCTCGCGGCATTGCCTGCTGAATACCGGACCATTGTTGAATGCGCAGCAGCCTTTGCCCACACCGAGATGCAGGCAAAGTACGACGCCAAGAACCCCAATGCGCTCAAGCAACTGGTGGGCAACAAAACGCGCGTGCGGCCATTCCCCAAGCCAGTGCTTGATGCCGCATTCAAGCAGTCCATGCAGGTGTATGCCGAGCTGAACGCCAAGAACCCGTCCTGGAAGAAGATCTACGAAGACTATTCCAATTTCCGCCGAGACCAGAACCTGTGGTTCCGGTTCACAGAAGCGCGCTTCGACAGCTTCATGCAGACGCAGAAGCTGTAAGTCCCCGGGCGGGGCTTGCAGCCCCGTTGCGCCAACTTCAAAAGCCCGCCGGCAACAAGCCGGCGGGCTTTTTTCACGGTGCGCCCAGCCGGGCGCACCCACCTGGAGAAAAAAAAGCCCCGCACGGGCGGGGCTTTGTTGAACCAGAGGCCCGCAGGCCGGCGGCTACTTCTTGTCTTTTTCCAGCGCGTCTTCCATCGCCTTCATCGGGTCGTCATCCTCCGCAGTACCCTCACCTTCAGCTTCTTCGCCTTCAGTGCCTTCGGCCCCGGACGCCCCTCCCAGCGACGGAGGCGCGCGCTCTTCTTCCGGCACTTCAAGAATCACCTTGTCCAGGTCTATCTTCTCGACCTTGTCCAGGCCGCTGGAGACGATGCCCGGGAAGGCGATGATCAGGCCGACCATGATGATCTGGATGCACACGAAGGGCACGGCGCCCCAGTAGATCTGCATGGTGGTCACCGGCGCGATCTGCTTGCCCGTGACCTTGTCGGTGTACTCCTTGTCAGGCGCGACGCTGCGCAGGTAGAACAGCGCAAAGCCGAAGGGCGGGTGCATGAATGATGTCTGCATGTTCACGGCCAGCAGCACGCCGAACCAGATCAGGTCGATGCCCAGCTTTTCCGCCACCGGGGCGAGCAGCGGGACGACGATGAACGAGAGTTCAAAGAAGTCCAGGAAGAAGGCCAGGAAAAAGATCAGCACGTTCACCAGGAT
>CAZFKW010000370.1:0-4090 GCA_964519795.1 uncultured Ramlibacter sp.
ATGGAGGGGTGGGCGGCGGCTTGTGATGCGTTTGTGTTTCTGGATGATGAGCCGGCGGCGTGACTAGGCTGATCAGCCGTGCTTGCCAGGCAGAAAGCCGCGCTCGCCGGCCGCCTCTTGCGCGACTTGCAGGGGGACCTGTTCCAGCGGTGTGGCCATGGTGTCGTTCCAGCGGTTCAGGAATCCGAACATGGAAACGACGCCGAGGATTTCCACGATTTCGTTGTCGCTCCAGTGCGATTGCAATCGCGTGAAGAGTTCGTCAGTCACCGCATTCGGTTGTGCGGCCGCGGCCAGGGCAAAGTCGAGTGCGACGCGTTCCCGCTCGCTGTACAAGGGGCTGCTGGCGTAGTTCCAGACATCGGCGAGCTTTTCGTCGCTGACGCCGAAGTTGTGCGCGCCCAGAAGTGTATGGGCCTGGCAGTACAGGCAGCCCGACGCCTTGCTCGCAAGGTGACCCACCAGGCGCCGAAAGCCGAGATCGACTTCACCACCAGGATCCATGACAGCGGCATTGAGCTGGGCAAAGGCCTGCACGAGTTTCGGTTTGCGTTGCATGGTCAGCACGCTGTTCGGGGTGAAGCCCAATGTGCCCAAAAAGAAGTCGAAATGACCTTTCAGTTCGGGGGTGGTCTCGGGCGGCAAGGGCTTTAGGCGAGGCATGGTTTCTCCTTTGCGGGATGTAAATGTGGCACAAGTCCGTGCAGGGCATCTGCATTGTGGCGTCTGACTGCGACTACATGGGCTTTGCCGGGCCCGTGAGATAAGGGTAAGGGTTGCGCGCCGCACCGCCCTAGATCCCATAGTGAAGGTGGCACGGCGTGCTGCGCGCATTGCCGGTGTTGCCAACGGTACCGAGGATGTCGCCCGGCAGCACATGGTCTCCCGCGCGGTACGCGCCGTAGGCGGCGAGGTGGGCGTAGTAGTGCATGGACCGGCCCGGCCCCATCACGCGCACGGTCATGCCGCCCAAGGTGTTCTCGCCGAGGCTCAACACAATGCATTCTGTCGCACTGACAACAGGGTGCCCGCATCGCGCAAAGATGTCGATGCCCTCGTGCGTGCGGCCCGCGCCCCGGCTGGCGCCCCAGGTGTCAGCCAGCGCGCTTGCGCGGACCCCTTTGACAGGGACGACCAGCGGCCCCTGCAGCGTTTGTGTCCAGAGACGGTAGAGCACGGGCAGGTTCTTGAAGGGGCCATAGTGATAGAGGATCACGACCACGCCCGCGCAGAGAGCTAGCCAGACCAGCGTGGAGACAAGGCGTCGGATATGCACGCGGACTCTGTGCGACTAGGGCAGTCGCCTTCTCAGGTCAGAGCTCGCGACGTCTTCAATGCGCCGGAATGCGGTGGCGACAGCGTCCATGTCCTTGCCGCGCACGCCATACTGCTCAAAGTACATTGCCCACTGTCTCACACACCGTGAAGTGCGCGAGATGATTTCACAGGCATCCCGATCCGAAAGGCTGAACGCTTCCCTGTGCGTCATGGCGTTGTCAAGGGTCGCGGCTCGGCCTTGCGCTCCCACGCCAAGGTGCAATTGGCGCTCGAACGCGACGCTTGCTTGTGGCATCACGTCATACAGGGGGCTTAAACGCCAGCCGCCGATATGGGTGTCCCAAACGAATCCGTGGTTGCGCAGATGGTCGTCGTCGTTGGTGACAAGGATGTTGTAGACCATCCGGCCAAACAGCTCGCGATTGTTGTCGCGAATGACTGACGGGTGACAGTACTGCCGGATGGCCCGGGCCAGGTCGGCATAGCTCCTGGTCATGGACTCCGATTCGTGACAGGCCAACAGGGTCAGCCCGCTCACGAAGCCGAGGCGCTTTTCCATGCGGCCTGCGCCGGGGGCGGTCTGCATCAAATGCTCCATCGGGAGTGTTTCACCCTGGGCGGCCCAGTAGCGGTCAAACCGGCGGATGAGCATCACACGTCGGCCGCCGACATCGATGACATTCACTGGCGGAACAGTCAGCCCGCACTGGGCAGCCATGCGAAGCGTTGCCGCTTCAACTTCCGGGACATTGAATGGGTCGTTCCGGCTCTGGAACTTGGCAAGCCACATCACACCTTGTTCATCGGTGACCGAAGCTTTTGCGCGGGCACCGCCCAGCGCGGTACCGCCCGCAAAGATGACATCCAGCCTGGCGGGGACAGGTTCGCCTGCTTCTATGCGCTCGGCGGCTTCCATGAGGTAAGGCAGGCTGTGCCAATCAGCGGCACCTGTCGAAGGCGGGTCCTGGATGGTTGGCCGTATATCCAGAGCGCCTGTGCGATGGCTACCGGCGTGCAGAAGATACGTCGACTCTGCGAGGCTATTTGCAGGGACCTTCAGCTTTGCCTCGATGACACGGCGCCCCCAGGCGTCAGGCGCTGCGTCCCTGATGCCGCCAAATTGGGGCAGGCCATTGGCGGGACTGAGAACGACGCCTTTTACAGCCTCCTTGTCCCGCAGCGAGAGGCCGGCTGGGGCCACCTCCAGCGCATTGGGACGGTCAACGTACCTCGTGCCATAGGCGAACTCGGAAGCCAGGACTTCTGGTCCCTCCTCGGTAAGCGTCAAGAGGCCTGCCGGTGCCCATTGACCGTCCAGGTGAGCAAAGACTGCAAGCTTTGTTTGCGAAGGCATTGGTGCTCAGGAGTCAGAAATCCAGATCTTTGAGCTCTTGCTTGCCCATGGCGCGCACACGGGTAGTCTTCTCACGGGCTTCCAGTGCTTTCAGGGATGGGTCTCGCTCCGCAAGTACGTCTTCGAGACTTAGACCAGGTGCAATGGCATCCACATAGCGCAGTACCTGGCCAATGGCGACGCCGGGGTCTCCCCGTTCCAGCCGGTACGCCGTGTTGCGCGATATTCCTGCTCGCAAAGCCGCTTCATCCTGGCGTACCCGACGGGCAGTGCGCAAGCGGGCCACGGCGGAGCCCAGGGCTTGGGCTGCTTGCAGTTGACTGGCAGACAGCGGAATGGTTTGGTCGACGCGCATGATCGAATAATCGATCTTAAATAAATTAAGGTTTGTTTTATCGAGCATTCTTTCATCTGCGAGAGCTGTTGTCAAGATTGTGCTCGATAAAACGAGTATTGTGCGCATTGTGATCGAATTATCGATCATTACGCCACCTCTGCACCGCGAGACGGGCGCTCAGTGCTGGCTCGCCGGCAACTCCACCGTCAAGCCATCCAGCGCATCGGTCAGTTCGATCTGGCACGACAGGCGGCTGTTGGCCTGGCGCGGCGAGGCGGTGAACTCCAGCATTGCCACCTCGTCGGCATCCGGCGCGGGCAGCATGGCGGCGTGCGGCTCGCGCACGTACACATGGCAGGTGCCGCAGGTCATCAGGCCGCCGCAGTCGGCCTCGATGCCTGCCACGTTGGCGTTGATTGCCGCCTGCATGAGGCTCTGGCCCGTCGGGCAGTTGACCTCGCCTGCGGCGCGCTCAACGCCATCGCGGCAGGAAACGAAATGGATGGTGATGGTGGTTGGCATCAGAAGCGTGAGAAATATTCACGGCGCTGGAACTCGTCCTTGTCGTCGGCCTGCTCGTAACGCTGGAGCTCCGACTGCTTGATGCGCGTGAAGTAGTTGATGAATGCCTCGCCGAAAGCGGCCCTGAGCGCCGCGTCGCCCTGCAGGGCTTCCAGCGCCTCACCCAGGCTGGTGGGCAGGCGGGCGTCCGTTGACGAGTAGGGCGCGTCGGTGGCCGGCGCGGCCTTGAGCTGGCGTTCGATGCCGTCCAGCCCGGCGTGGACTTGCGACGCGAGGTAGAGGTAGGGGTTGGCCGTGGGCTCGCCTATGCGGTTCTCGATGCGCGTGGCCGCGTCGCCGCATTCGCCGATCACCCGCAGCATGGCGCCGCGGTTGTCACGGCCCCAGAGCACAGACTGCGGTGCCAGCGCATTGGGCCGGAAGCGCCCGAAGCCGTTGATGGTGGGCGTGCAGAACACGGTCATTGCGCGTGCATGCTCCAGCAGGCCCGCCAGGTAATGCTCGCCGGTCGCCGACAGCGTGTATTGCGCATCTGCGGGGGTGCTGTTCGCTGCCGGCGCCTCGCGCCGGAATGCATTACGGCCGCTGTCCATGTCTGT
>CAZFKW010000371.1:0-4070 GCA_964519795.1 uncultured Ramlibacter sp.
CGCTACGTTCGGGACGTAGAGGCCGGAGGTTCGAATCCTCTCACCCCGACCAGTTTTTCAGGAAAACCGGCATTTTTTGCCACGGCAGCCGACACTGGACTACGTTGTTCCCGGTTTACAGTGAATGGTCAATCAGCGATGATTGGTAATTACTTTTCACTGTATTACATTAGCCCTTCATGGCCGCCGTTGACACTGTCATCCAAGAAGCTCCAACCTTGGCCCTCCCAGGTCTGGGTCGTGCGCTCGTCACTGCGGGCAAACTTGGGCAGAAATCCGCTGAAGACATCTACCGCAAGGCGCAAAGCGGGCGCACGAGCTTCATTGCCGAGTTGACCGGCTCTGGCGCCGTTTCCGCGTCTGACCTGGCACATACGATGTCTTCCGCATACGCGGCACCCCTGCTCGACCTCGAAGCGATTGACACGCAGCGCCTGCCCAGGGGCTTGCTGGACACGAAGCTCTGCCAGGCCTACAGGGTCGTTGTGTTGAGCAAACGCAACAACCGGCTCATCGTTGCAACGGCTGACCCGTCTGACCAGGAAGCCGCCGAAAAGATCAAGTTTTCCACCCAGATGGGCGTGGACTGGGTCATTGCCGAATACGACAAGCTGACCAAGATGGTGGAGGCCAACGCCACCACGGCCTCCGAGGCCATGGACAGCATCATTGGTGACGATTTCGAATTCGACGAAGCGTCGGTGGATGCAGCGACGACTGAAAGCAATGACGCGTCCCTGGCCGAGGTGGAGGATGCGCCGGTCGTCAAGTTCCTGCACAAGATGCTGCTGGACGCATTCAGCATGCGCGCCTCTGACTTGCACTTCGAGCCCTATGAACACAGCTACCGTGTGCGCTTTCGCATTGACGGCGAGCTGCGCGAGATCGCATCGCCACCTGTGGCCATCAAGGACAAGCTGGCGTCGCGCATCAAAGTGATATCCCGCATGGATATCTCCGAGAAGCGCATCCCCCAGGACGGACGGATGAAGCTCAAGGTCGGCCCGGACCGGGTCATCGACTTCCGGGTCAGCACCCTGCCCACGCTTTTCGGCGAAAAGATCGTGATCCGCATCCTGGACCCGAGCAGCGCCAAGCTTGGCATTGACGCCCTGGGCTATGACCCCGAAGAGAAAGAGCGGCTGATGCACGCCATCAGCCGGCCATACGGAATGATCCTGGTGACCGGTCCCACCGGCTCGGGCAAGACCGTGTCACTCTATACCTGCCTGAACCTGCTCAACAAGCCGGGGGTGAACATCGCCACGGCCGAAGACCCGTCCGAAATCAACCTCCCCGGCGTCAACCAGGTCAACGTCAATGAGAAGGCCGGACTGACTTTTGCTGCGGCGCTGAAGTCCTTCCTGCGGCAGGATCCGGACATCATCATGGTGGGCGAAATCCGCGACCTGGAGACTGCCGACATTTCCATCAAGGCTGCCCAGACGGGCCACATGGTGCTGTCCACCCTGCACACCAATGACGCGCCCGCAACGTTGACGCGGATGCGCAATATGGGCATTGCGCCGTTCAACATCGCCTCTGCGGTCATCCTCATCACCGCGCAGCGCCTGGCGCGACGCCTTTGCCTGAACTGCAGGGCGCCGGCCGACATACCCCGCGAAACTCTGCTCGAAGCCGGCTTCGAGGACAAGGACGTGGACGGCACCTGGACCCCCTACCGCCCGGTGGGTTGCTCGATGTGCAACAACGGCTACAAGGGCCGCGTCGGCATCTACCAGGTCATGCCCATCTCCGAAGAGATCCAGCGCATCATCCTGCGGGACGGCAGTGCCATGGAAATCGCGGCGCAGTCAAAGCTGGAGGGCGTCCGGTCCCTGCGGCAGTCAGGCCTTTGGAAGGTTCGCCAGGGACTCACTTCCCTGGAAGAAGTGCTGGCCTGTACCAATGAATAGAACAACAGGGAAACCGTAAAGGAGCACCATGGCAACCGCAGCGTCCAGAAACATCAAGGACTTCGTCTTCGAGTGGGAAGGCAAGGACCGCAACGGCAAGCAGGTGCGTGGCGAAATTCGCGCTGGCGGCGAGAACCAGGTCCAGGCCTCACTGCGCCGCCAGGGCGTGCTGCCCACCAAGATCAAGAAGCGCCGCATGCGCTCGGGCAAGGCCATCAAGCCCAAGGACATCGCCATCTTCACCCGCCAGCTCGCCACCATGATGAAAGCCGGGGTTCCCCTGCTCCAGTCGTTCGACATCGTCGGCCGCGGCAACGCCAACGCCAGCGTGACCAAGCTGCTCAATGACATCCGCACCGATGTGGAAACCGGCACATCCCTCAGTGCAGCGTTCCGCAAGTACCCGCTGTACTTTGACAACCTGTACTGCAACCTGGTGGAAGCCGGTGAGGCCGCCGGTATCCTGGAGCAGTTGCTGGACCGCCTTGCGGTTTACATGGAAAAGACCGAGGGCATCAAGTCCAAGATCAAGTCGGCGCTGATGTACCCCATTTCCGTGGTCGTGGTGGCTTTCGTGGTTGTCGCCGTGATCATGATCTTCGTGATCCCGGCGTTCAAGAGCGTGTTCAGCGCGTTCGGTGCGGACCTGCCTGCGCCCACGCTGTTCGTGATCGCGATCAGCGAGTTCTTCGTTGCGTATTGGTGGCTGATTTTCGGCGGCATTGGCGGCGGCATCTACTTCTTCATGCAGGCATGGAAGCGCAACGAAAAAGTGCAGATGTTCATGGACCGCGTCCTGCTGAAAGTCCCGGTCTTTGGCGCCCTGGTGGAAAAGTCATGTATCGCGCGCTGGACCCGCACCCTGTCCACCATGTTTGCAGCCGGCGTGCCACTGGTGGAAGCACTTGATTCGGTGGGTGGGGCAGCCGGCAACTCGGTATACACCAAGGCCACGGAGAAGATCCAGGCTGAAGTGTCCACCGGCACCAGCCTCACGGCAGCCATGGGCAATGCCAACCTGTTTCCTTCCATGGTGCTGCAGATGTGCGCCATCGGCGAGGAATCAGGCTCCATTGACCACATGCTCGGCAAGGCGGCTGACTTCTACGAAGCCGAAGTGGACGACATGGTCGCTGGACTGTCCAGCCTGATGGAGCCCATCATCATCGTGTTCCTGGGCACGCTGATTGGCGGGATCGTCGTCTCCATGTACCTGCCGATTTTCAAGATCGGATCGGTCGTCTGACCTTTGTCCATGCTGTTGTCACCCTTGTTCGATGCCGCTCTGGCCGGCCTCGCCGGCCTGTTGCTGGGCAGCTTCTTCAACGTCGTCATCTACCGGCTTCCCAAAATGATGGAGCGGCAGTGGGCGGCTGAGTGCGCCGAACTGTCGGGCAAAGAGCCGGCGGCCGAGGCCCCGCCATTCAACCTCGTCGTTCCGCGCTCGCGCTGCCAGGAATGCGGCCACCAGATCACCTGGTACGAGAACATTCCCGTGCTGAGCTACGCGTTCCTGCGCGGCAGGTGTTCATCCTGCAAGACCCCGATCAGCCTGCGCTATCCCGCCGTGGAACTGGCGACGGGTGCGCTGTTTGCGTTTTGCGTCTGGCGTTGGGGCTGGTCGGTGACTGCCATGGCCTGGTGCGGATTTTCGGCAGCCATCCTGGTCCTTGCCATGATCGACTGGGACACCACCCTGTTGCCTGATGACATCACCCTGCCGCTGCTTTGGGCGGGCCTGATTGCCGCCACACTGCAATGGACAACAGTACCCCTTCCTGTGGCCCTGTGGGGCGCTGTTGGCGGCTACCTGTCACTGTGGCTGATCTACTGGCTGTTCAAGCTGCTCACCGGCCGCGAGGGCATGGGTTATGGCGACTTCAAGCTGTTTGCCGCGCTGGGCGCCTGGTTCGGCTGGCCTGCACTGGTGCCGATCATCCTGATGGCGTCGATCATAGGGGCCATCGTTGGCATCGGCATGAAATTCTCCTCGGGGCTGCGGGAAGGCGGTTACGTTCCGTTTGGCCCCTTCCTCGCCGGTGCCGGCCTGACGGCCATGGCATTCGGTCCCCAATCCATCCTGCGGGCCGTCGGCCTGTAAGTCCATGCCCGGGGTCATCCGTGTAGGCCTCACTGGCGGCATTGGCAGCGGCA
>CAZFKW010000372.1:0-4066 GCA_964519795.1 uncultured Ramlibacter sp.
ACCACAGCGGCTCTTCAAACCAGAACACGTCCTGCGCCTCAGCCCCGCGGCAAAAGCGCAGGCAGGTGGGCAGGTCCCATTTGCCGTTGCCGTCGATGGCCAGCGTCACATCGGGTCCGATGGCCGTGCGCACGGCCGCAAGGCGGCCCAGGTCGCGCTCCACCGTGCTGCCCACCTTGATCTTGATGCCGGTGAAGCCATCGTCCACCGCGCGCCGTGCGCCTTCCACCAGCTTGTCATCGGCAATGCTGAGCCAGCCGATGTCGGTGTTGTAGGCGCGGACCTTGTCACGCACCTGGCCGCCCAGCAGCTTCCACAGCGGCACCCCGGCGTCCTTGGCCTTCAGGTCCCACAGCGCCACGTCAATGGCGGCATGCGACAGCGTGGTGATGCCGGCGCGGCCGACCCACTGCAGCGCGGGGTTGCGTGCCAGCTTGAGCCACAGGCGGTTGACGTCGCGCGCATCCTCGCCCAGCAGCAGCGGCGCATGGCAGGTCTCGATGCAGCGGGTGATGAGCTGGTCGCTGGGCAGGTGGGAATGGGTGCCTGTGAAGCCGTAGCCCTCCAGGCCGCTGTCCGTGCCTATCTTCACGCCCACCACGCCCCAGTGGGTGATGGAGTGCGTGCTGTCGGCAATCTGGCTGCCGGTGACAGGCACATGCATGATGAAAGGCTCTACGGTCGTGATCTTCAAGGCAGTCTCCTTTATTGGTATGACGATTGGAGATTGCATTGTGCCGTGAAGACCGGTGGATCCTCCACGGCCACGATGGCCATCCGTCAGCCCACGGGCATTTAACGCCCGCGCATGAACAATGCGTCCATTTCCCGGATCGTCAGCTGCCGCCACGTGGGCCGGCCGTGGTTGCATTGGTCAGACCGCTCGGTCTGCTCCATTTGCCTCAGCAAGCCGTTCATCTCGTCCAGGGTGAGCTTGCGGTTGGCGCGCACGGCACCGTGGCAGGCCATGGTGGAGAGCAGCTCGTTCTGCGCGCGCTGGACGACGGTGCTGGCGTCGTGCTGGGCCAGCTCGGCCAGGACGCTGCGGGCCAGTTCCACGGCGTCGCCCCGCGCCAGCGAGGTGGGGACTGCGCGCACCGCGAGTGTTCTGGGTGAAAAGGGGGTGATGTCCAGGCCGAGCAGGCGCAACGCGTCTGTAGCGGCCTCGGCGGTGGCGACTTCCTGCGGGGTCGCGGCAAAGGTGGCAGGGATCAGCAGGGGCTGGCTCGCGATCGACGAGGTGTCCATCTGCGACTTCAGCCGCTCATAGACGATGCGCTCGTGCGCCGCATGCATGTCCACGATGACCAGTCCCTGGGTGTTCTCGGCGAGTATGTAGATACCCTGCAGCTGGGCGATGGCCCGGCCCAGCGGCCAGTCGCCCGGCGGCAAGTCAACAGGAGCGGCCTGCAAGGCGGACTGGGCGCGGGCGTCTGCGGGCGGCGCCGGCGGCTCGGAGACAGTCATCGCACCCCCTGCCTCCACGCGCCCGCCGTTGTCCCGCTGCCAGAGCGCCCCGAGGTCCCTGACCCGGTTGCCATCAGGCGCGGCGTCAAATCGCATGGATGGCTGTGACCAGGTCACAGGCGGTGCAGCTGCGTTTCCCCTTGCTTCAAGAGGATCGCCCGGTGCTGGAGCACCCACGGCCAGTGCTGCCGCCGCAGCGCGCGGCACGGCCAGCGCGTTTTCCACTGCATGCCGCACGGCCTGGTGCACCTCGCGGCTGTCCCGGAAGCGCACCTCGATCTTGGTCGGGTGCACATTGACGTCAACCCGCGTGGGGTCCATGTCCACATACAGCGCATAGACCGGCTGCCGGTGCCCATGCAGCACGTCTTCATAGGCGCTGCGGGCGGCATGGGTCACGACCTTGTCGCGAACGTAACGGCCGTTCACATACGAGAACTGCTGGTCGGCACGCGAGCGCGCTGCATCGGGAATACCGGCGCGCCCAGTGACGCGAATGGGTCCCGCCGAATAGTCCACGGCCACCGACTGCACGATGAGATCGTTGCCCAGCACGTCGGCCAGGCGCTGATCGCGCGTGGCAGGGCGCCACTGCTCAATCAGCCTGCCTTCGTGCCAGATGGCAAAGCCCACGTCCGGCCGCGCCAGCGCATGGCGGCGCACGGCCTCGATGCAATGGGCCAGTTCTGTGGCGTCGGTCTTGAGGAACTTGCGTCGCGCGGGGGTGCTGAAAAACAGTTCCTTGACTTCCACGGTCGTACCGGTGGCGCGGGCCGCAGGCTTGAGTTCTCCGCTCTGGCCCTCCAGCTGGAAGGCGCTGGCCTGGCCTTCGGTGCGCGAGACGATGGCCAGCTCGGAAACGGAATTGATGGCGGCCAGCGCTTCACCGCGAAAGCCCATGGTGCCCACGGACTCCAGGTCCTGCAGGCTGGCGATTTTGCTGGTGGCGTGGCGTCGCAGGGCCACCGGCAGCTCTTCACGGGGTATGCCGCCGCCGTTGTCTTCCACCGATATCAGCCGCACCCCGCCGGCCAGCAGGCGCACCGTCACCTGGTTGGCGCCGGCATCCAGGGCATTGTCCACCAGCTCGCGCACCACCGAGGCGGGGCGCTCGACCACTTCACCGGCCGCAATCTGGCTGACCAGCTCGTCCGGGAGATCGCGGATAGGGCGGCGCAGGCCGGAGCTCAGGTCAGGGGTCGGGGTGGCGGTCACGGGCTGATTCTAGGCCCCGAATGCGCCGGCTCTGCAGGGGGGCAAAGCCATCCCTGTGATAATCGCCGCCCATGGACATCGCCGCGCAGCTTATCGACTTCATCCTCCACGTGGACAGGTACCTGGAAGCCTTTGTGCGCGACTATGGCACCTGGGTGTATGCGCTGCTGTTTGCCATCGTCTTTGTCGAGACGGGCGTTGTGGTGATGCCCTTCCTGCCCGGTGATTCCCTGCTGTTTGTGGTGGGCGCCATGTGCGGTGTGGGCTTCATGAGCTATCCGGTGGCCTGCGCGGTACTGCTGACGGCGGCCATTTTGGGGGACCAGTGCAATTACGCCATCGGCCGGTACTTTGGCCCCAAGGTGTTCCAGTGGGAGCAGTCACGCTGGTTCAACCGCCGGGCATTCGACCGCGCGCATGCCTTCTATGAGCAGTACGGCGGCATCACCATCGTGCTGGCGCGCTTCATGCCGTTCCTGCGTACCTTCGTGCCCTTTGTGGCGGGCGTGGCCGAGATGACACGCACCAAGTTCACCTTCTGGAACGCCGCCGGCGCCTTCACCTGGGTCTTCAGCATTGTCACGGCAGGCTACTTCCTCGGCAGCATCCCCTGGGTGAAGGCCAACCTGGACAAGATCATCTGGGCCATGATCATCATCCCCGGGCTTGTCGTGCTGTTTGGCGCATGGAAGGCGCGCGGCGCGCCATCCGCGCCCGGATAGCACAGTCGCCGAAAAGATATGAATGCTTATTAGATTCGGCGTATGATTTTGCTGGCAGAGCAGGAACAGACGCCGGAGATGATGAGCATGAACGCACCAGACACCCTGTCCCGCTGGCAGCAGCCGGGCTCCAGCCGCGTACCTTTCTGGGCCTATACCGATGCCCGGCTGTACCAGCGTGAGCTGGATCTCATCTTCTATGGCAAACACTGGTCGTACGTCGGCCTTGAGGTCGAAGTTCCCAACACCGGCGACTTCAAGCTGAGCTTCATCGGCCAGCGCCAGGTCATCATGGTGCGTGACCGGGTGGCGCCCAGGGACCGGGGCATGGATGCGGGAATCCGCGTGGTCGAAAACCGCTGTGCGCACCGTGGTGTGCGCTTCTGCCAGCAGCCCCATGGAAATGCCCGCAGCTTTGTCTGCCCCTACCACCAATGGACTTACAGGCTCAACGGTGACCTGGCCGGACTGCCGTTCAAGGATGGCGTGAAGGAGGGCGACTGCGTGAATGGCGGCATGCCCGAGGGGTTTGACCTGAAGGACCATGGCCTCACCAAACTGCGCGTGGCCGTCTTGCATGGTCTCGTGTTTGCCACATTCAGTGAAGATGCCGAGCCGCTTGCGGAGTACCTGGGGGCCAATGTCATGCCCTGGATTGACCG
>CAZFKW010000373.1:0-2133 GCA_964519795.1 uncultured Ramlibacter sp.
TGTTTACGAAGAGGTCATTGCCAACCTGCGCAAGGCGGGTGTGCGCAAGCTCATGTTCGGTGAGAAACACGAGAACTCCGAGAACATCCGCGTGAAGGTCGCGACTATGAAAGGGGGGATCAAAGGAGGTGCATTGACACTGTATGTCGAAGCGCCGGGATACATGTCAAGGAAAGGTAATCATCGGAAGGAAGAGATGCTTGGAGCGCTCGCTCCCTCGCCTGACCGCGACAGGTGGTATGGGGACTTCGCCCTGGATCATTTGCTAATCGGTCAAGAGGAGGAGGACACGACACTCAAACGGGAAGCTTCTTTCGTAAGAAAAGCCATTGCGGATAGCAAGATGTCCGTCAAGGTGCTGGATTTTGCAGAGCCCGGGCACAAGGACATGACCAGATTCCTGCGTGAATCGGGCTTTTCGATTTCATCGACAGGCCTTGCCCACGCAGTAGGCAGGCTTGTTGCGCTGAACTGGGTGGAGGTGCCTGCCTGCATGTTGCTTCCGGCCGTCGCCAATCCTGGGTGGGCCGGCGAGGCGTTCGCAACTACTCTTCCGGTTGAGATTGGCAGCCCGCCCCTGACGCCTGCCGAGCAACGCGACCAGTACGATGGGTTCCGGCGTGCCGAACAGCAGGGGTTGACCGCCTTGGTCGTTCAGAACCAGCTGTTTGAATCGCTTTGCGAGCGGGGAGCGTTCCACAAGCACTTTCTCGACGATGGGACCCATGTGATTCTGGAAGTCCGGCTGGGCACGGAGGGGCTCAATGCCACGATCGTTGCGCCGATATCCGCCCTTGCCGCGATGCAGAAAGTCGCGAGCAAGTACGGCGACGAGGTGAGCTTGATCACGCGCAAGGACGGTGTCCCGGAGAAATCGAGGCACGACGACCTCTGAATGCTCGAAGCCTTCAGCACCTGCCCGGAACTGCGAGGGCTGGGTGAAGGTCAGGGATTGGGTCAGGGAGAGACGAGTGGTTCCGTGCCGTCATGCGCCCCTGTTGCGGATGATGTGATCCTTGCGCACCTCATGCAACTCCGGCCACAGCCGCGCCACCACCTCCCGGTGCGCCGCATAGGAATAGCAGCTGTTGACCTTGGCCAGGCGTTGCTGCTCCTGGCCGGGCAGGTTGATGACGGCCATCCGCTTGGGGGCCATTCCCTGGTAGGCGGTTGTTGCCATCGGGCCGAGCAGCTCGGCGATGTGGGTGCAGGAGGCCGAACCACCCAGCAGGTCGCGTACCTTCCTGTTCCAGCCCGCGCCGATCTGCAGGCCCACCAGCGGTGCCAGCGTTCCCGTGGCTCCCGGGCAGATGTCAAAGGGCGTGACGTCCATGGTGGCGCTGGCGCCATGCACCACGAGGTCTTCATCCAGGACAAGCCGCACGGTGATGTCGTGCACCGGCGTGCCGGGCAGTGTGTCTTCTTCAGCCAGTTGCCGGCGGAAAGGGTAGGTCTTCTTGTCGACCAGATTGCCCACGACTTCATACAGACCGTCGCTGCGTTTGTAGAAGCGCAGGTCAACCTGGCGGTGGTGGAGTTCTTCGCGTTCTATGGTGTCAGTCACGGATTTTCCTTTGCGCGATCAGCCTGGACATGTTTGGCCTGGCGGGTCAGCTCGTGCGTTCGCCCGCTTCCGTGGCGTAGGCGCCAGGCGGGCTGATCAGTCCGGACAGGCCATCCAGCTGAGTCCAGAATGAGTCGGCACGCGCTGCATCATTGACAAGGCTGCGGGGTGCCACGCAGCCGATGGCCAGCAGTGGCGCACCGGCGCTGGCTGTCACCGGAAGCCCGATTGCAACGTTGCGATCATCCAGGTCAATCACGCACCGTCCGCTTTCCTCCAGGCCCTGGAATGCCTGGTAGAGCGCACCAAGAGAGGCGGCAGCGCGTGGGCCATGTGCCCTGCGGATGCCGTCAATGAGGGCCGCCTGTTCGGCGGGAGCATGCATCCAGACCAGGCAGCGCCCCCAGGCGCTGGATTCAAGGGGCGCAAGGCTGCCTACCAGCAGGGCTTGCTGCACCGCCGATGCCGAAGCGTGCTCGATGACGAGCGACTGCGCGCCATCGCAGGTGGCCACCAGCAGCTCCACGCCAAAGCGCCGGGCGATGTCCTGAAGGACAGGCTGGCGTTGC
>CAZFKW010000373.1:2188-4054 GCA_964519795.1 uncultured Ramlibacter sp.
AGGGTCAGGCATGCGAGGTCGGGCTCGTAGGCTCCTTCCGCAGCGCGATCGGCGATGGGGCTCAGGAAACCTTCCGCAGCCAGGGTGTGGAGCAGCCGCTCTGCAGTCGCGCGGGAGCCGCCGGGCTGCGCGGCCAGTTCCGCCACCGTGATGACCGACCGATGGGTGCCCAGGCTGCGCAGTATGTCCAGCCCCTTGCCGAGCGAACCCATGTCGGCCGCATGGGCGTTGGCGGTGGCGGGCGAGCGGCGGCGCATCAGGCGGCCTGCGGCTCGCGCGCCGGGTTGAAGCTGGATTCGATGCGGCGCTTGATCACCATCATGGCCGGGCCTATGACTTTTTCAAGGTGTTCACGCGGAAAGTGGTAGGCGGGCGCCGCGCAGCCCAGCACGTAGCGCCTGCTGGCATTGGGCAGGTTGATGGCCACGCCCGCGCCGTTGACACCACGCTCCAGGGATTCCATCGTGATGCAGAAGCCCCGTTCCGCGACTTCTGCGGCAGCCTGCTTGATGCCGTCGCGCACCTTGCCCCAGTCAGCGGGAAACCGGCGCGCGATCTCTTCACAGAGCCTCTCACGGTCCTCCGGCTTCAAGGAGCCCAGGTAGGCCCGGCCCGCCGCCGAAAAAGGAAGTGTCAGGCGGGAGCCGCGGTGCACACGAAGCGAGACGATGCTGTGCTCGGGGTGGCAGACCTCATCGCACACCATGGCCATGTCATCGTGCTCGGCCAGGACGACCAGGGCATTGTGTTCATTGGCCAATGCCTGCATGAGCGGCCTTGCAACGGCCGGGACGCCAAGGTTCACACGCGCCCGGTATCCCAGCGCCAGCACGGGCGGGGCCAGGCGGTAGCGCCCGGTTGCATAGGCATAACTCAGGTAACCCATGGAGGTGAGCGCCGCGGTGAGGCGTGAAACCGTCGGTTTTGGCAGTTCGACGATTTCCGCGATTTCGCTGTTGGAGAGCCAGTTGTTGCGCGGGGCAAATGCCTTGAGTATGCGCAGGCCCCGGGCCAGGACGCGCACTGTCCCATCTTTCGGGCTGGGTTCAAGCGCACTGTCCATGAAGATTCGTGTTGTCGGGATGATGCCGGGAATGCTGGCGTAGTCTTTTCCTGTACTGCAAGAGCACTTGTATTTTAAGAGATGGTGGCAGCCGCAAGTTCCACAAGAACCTGGCCGGCCGCCACTGACGCTCCGGTTTCGCATCTTACCTGCACGACCCTCCCGGACTGCGGCGCCCGGACCTGGTTCTCCATTTTCATCGCTTCAAGCACAACGAGGGTGTCGCCCTCGGTGACTTCATCGCCGGCCTTGACATTCAGCGCCACGACCACCCCATGCATGGGTGCAATCGCCTGGTTGCCGGCACCTGCGGCGCGCGCAGCCGGCGCCGCCCGGCGGATGGTCCGGCGCCAGCCACCTACCTGCAATTCCAGGGTGTCGCCGAGATCGAGCGCCCACCATGCCTTGCCGGCAACCCTCCCGCTGAACAGTCCGCCCCGCTGACTCACGGTCACGGACCATGCGGTTGCCGGGACCGCGTCGCGGCCTTGCGCATCCAGGTGCAGGATGCCCTGTTCCAGGCGCATTGCCGCAATCCCGCAGGTCACGGGTTGGCCGTCTTCCCAGTACGTTGAAACGCCCATTGGAGCGTCCGCTGACAGGCCGCTGCGGTCAAGCCATGACGCGCCAACCCCCCAGGGCCCGGAAGCTGCGGGGCCTGCAGCTGAATACCAGGCGTCCACGGCCAGGGCGCAGGCGCCGGCGGCGCCGTAAGTTGCATCCGCGCAGAGCGCCTGCAGTTGTCCGTCCAGAAAACGCGTGTGGAAACGGCCGGCCCTGACATCTTCATCCGCAACAATCGC
>CAZFKW010000374.1:0-2792 GCA_964519795.1 uncultured Ramlibacter sp.
CGCCTGCTCGACCTTGGGCGGGTAGCCGCCGACCTGCAGCAGCGCCAGCACCAGCGAGGTGAACTCATGGCCCATGGGCAGCCCGGCAAAGCGCGGGCCGTGGTTTTCACCCGGCCGGTTGATGGCGAACGACGGCGTGCGATGCGGTCCGCCCTGCGATTCCGTGACCGTGATGAGGCTGGACGACTCGGCGATGTCCTTGAGCAGCGCGCGCATACTGGCTGACGCAGGGGTGTCGTCCAGCGAGGCTGAAATCTCCACCGGCTGCGAGATGCGTTCAAGGTAGGAGGCGAGTTGGGCTTTGAGGTTGGCGTCGAGCATGAGGAAATCTCCCGTGGGCTGCAAATGGAAAAGGGGCCACACCGCAGGGCCGGCTGAGCCTGTCCTGAGCTGGACGAAGGGCCGGGCTGCAGGTGTTGCCCCCTTGAGGCGGGAGCAGCGCAAGCGATGCTCCCTGGCTGCGGCGCGAGCGCAGCTGCGGGGGTGGTTAAATCTTCCCGACCAGGTCGAGGGATGGAGCGAGCGTGCTGTCGCCTTCTTCCCACTTGGCAGGGCAGACTTCGCCGGGGTGCGCCGCGACATACTGGGCAGCCTTGAGCTTGCGCAGCAGATCTGCCGCATTGCGGCCGATTCCTTCAGCGGTGATCTCCATGGCCTGGATCACGCCTTGCGGGTCGATGATGAAGGTGCCGCGGTCTGCCAGGCCTTCGCCGGGGCGCAGCACGTCAAAGTTCTGGCTGATCTGCCATGTCGGGTCGCCAAGCATCGTGTACTTGATCTTGCGGATGGTGTCCGATGCGTCATGCCATGCCTTGTGCACGAAATGCGTATCGGTGGAGACGGAATAGACTTCGACGCCCATCTTCTGGAGCGCGTCGTAGTGGTCGGCGACGTCGCCCAGTTCAGTGGGGCATACAAACGTGAAGTCGGCGGGATAGAAGAAGAACACCGCCCATTTGCCCAGCACGTCCTGTTCGGTTACTTCCACGAACTTGCCGTTCTTGAAGGCCTGGGTTTTGAATGGCTTGATCTTGGTGTTGAGTACGGACATCTGTTGGTCCCTTTCTGGTGAAGTGAAGTTGGTAAGTCAGTAGCTTAGGGTTTACCCGATAATTGATCCAATCGATTGAAATTATCTCTCTGATGGTTTTTGGCTATGAATATCGATTGCGATACCGATGCCGGGCAGCCCTCAATGATCGTGATTTGCAAAGATTGAAAGCAAGTGCTTGCGAATATAAACGCGAATCATTATCATTCTAGTTATTGTAATTGCACTGTCACCCAGACTTCAACCCTTTCCGGATCTCCATGTCACCGCCTTTCGCCCGTTGTCCCGTCTGGTTGATGCCTTTGCTGCTGGCCGTTTCTGCGCAGGCGCAATCGCAACCTCAAACTCAAACTCCCCAGTCCCTCAAACCGGTGGTGGTGACAGCCACGCGCAACGAGCGCCCACTTGAGGAGGCAACGGTTCCCATTGCGGTCGTGACTCGCGAGGAGATCGAGAAAACCCATGCCCGTACCCTGAAGCAGGCGCTTGAGAATGTGCCGGGCCTGCAAATGCGCGAAGTGCTGGGCAAGTCAGGCTATGAGCTGTCCTTGCAAGGGCTGAGCGCTGACCAGGTGCTCGTGCTCATTGATGGCTTGCCGATCACCGCGAGCACGGGTTCCACGGTCGACCTCAGCCAGTACCTGCTGGCCGACGTGGAGCGTATCGAGGTCGTCAAGGGCGCCAGCTCGGCCCAATACGGCAGTTCAGCGATGGGCGGCGTGGTCAATGTCATCACCCGCCGGACGCAGGCGGGCTTCGGCGGGACTGTGGCTGTGGATGCGGGCAGCTATGGCAGCCAGAATGACAGTGGCAACAGCACGAGCGCCAACAACAGGCACGGCCGCTTCACCCTGGGGGGCGGCAACGCCGACTGGCGCCTCGCGCTGTCGGGCGACGCCACGGACGATGCCGGCTTTGGGCTGCGCCCCGACCTCTATCCGCGCCAGGGCGATGCGAGCCGTCGGCAGCAACTCGCGTTGCGCGGGGACTGGCTGGGCTGGAAGAGCGGCCGCGCCTGGGCCGAGGCCTCCAGCTACACGGAGCGTGATACCCAGCGCTACAACCTCTTTGTGCCGCCCGCCAATATTCCGCAGCGCAAGCTGGAAAACATTTCCCGGGACCGGGTGAGCGGGGGCGCTGAATGGCGCTTCGGCAATGGTGTGCGCGCCCAGGTCAAGGGCGTGGACGAGCGCTACAGCAGTCATTCGCAGGGCTACTCCAACGGCGCGTTGGTGACCGACCGCCGCTCCAGCCAGGTGATGCAGCATGTCAGCACACAGTTCGACCTGCCTGCCTGGGGGCGACAGCTCTGGATGGTGGGGACCGACTGGCACCATGAAACGCTGGGGCAGACCAGCAATGGCCTGAACGAGCTGGGCGTAGTTGGCCGCGCCCAGCGCACCAACACCGAGGTTTTTGTGCAGAACAACATCGTGTTGAGCGAAGGTCTGGAGGTATTGCTGGGCCTGCGTGCTCAGGACGACTCGGACTTTGCGCGTTGCCACCATGAAGCAGGCAAGGCCGCGCGTGCTGTTCATCCTGTCGCACAGCGCCAGTCCGCTGGTGTCGGGCGAGAAAACTGCTGCCGATGCCGTCATACGATTCGCAGGCGGCATCAACTGCCTGGGCGGCTTCGCAGGTTACCGGCCCATGACGGCGGAGGCGATGACAGCGGCAGCGCCGGATGTCATCCTCACAACGACCCAGAGCATCGAGGCCCATGGCGGCACCGAGCGCTTCT
>CAZFKW010000374.1:2802-4011 GCA_964519795.1 uncultured Ramlibacter sp.
CTGGACGCGGCCGGAGTTGGCGCTGACGCCGGCTTTCAGGCGGCGCGCATTGGTCACCATGGACGCCTTGCAACTGATCGGCTTCGGCCCGCGCCTGCCGTCGGCCATCAGCGAAGTCCACGACAGGCTGGTGAGTGCATGAGGGGCGGGTTGCAGGCAGCAACACGACCGTGCTGGTTACGTTGCGGGGGTTCGCGCGGGACATCCGCGCCATGAATGGCCGGCTTCCGCGCCGCAGCGTTCTCATGCTGGGCATGGCACTGGTGGCACTGGCCTTCCTGGCCGGAAGTGCGCGGGGAGCCTATGCGATTTCGCCATGGCAGCTCTGGGAACTGCTGTGGAGCGCGGCGACCGGTGGCTCCAGCCAGACACCGGAGCATCTGGTCTTCTTCAACATCCGGTTGCCGAGGCTGGCGTTGGGGATTGCTGCTGGGGCGGGCCTTGGCATGGCCGGTGCGCTCATGCAGGGCCTGTTCCGCAACCCGCTTGCAGACCCGGGGCTGATCGGCATCAGCAGTGGAGCGGCGCTTGCGGCTGCCACGACGATTGTGATCGGCAACTGGTGGTTGCCCGACATGCCGCGTCAGCTGGGCAGCTGGACGCTGGTGTTGATGGCGTTCCTTGGCGGCCTGGCGGTTACCGTGCTGATCTACCTGCTTGCACAGTACGAAGGAGGCACGCGGCTGGGCATGATGCTGCTGGCCGGGATTGCGATGAACGCGTTGGCAGGCGCCGGCCTGGGCTTCCTGAGTTTCATGGCGACAGATGAGCAGCTGCGCAACATCCAGTTCTGGCTGCTGGGCAGCCTGGGCGGGGCGCGCTGGAGTGCCGTGGGCCTTGTCGGATTCCTGGTGTTCGTGTCGTGCTGCGTGGGTTATTCCCTCGCCAGGCCGCTCAATGCCATTGCGCTGGGCGAGGCGCAGGCCGTCCTGCTGGGTGTGCAGGTGGAGCGCGTCAAGCGGCTGGCGGTGCTGGCGACGGCGCTTGCGGTAGGCGTCGTCACCGCGACCACGGGCATCATCGGCTTCATAGGATTGATCGCGCCCCACATGGTGCGTCTTGTGGCAGGGCCTGATCACCGCGTGGTGCTGCCCGGCTCCGCCATGCTGGGCGCCGCCCTGGTGCTGATTGCAGACAGCGTGGCCCGTACCGTGGTCAAGCCGGCCGAGCTGCCCCTGGGCGTGCTCACGGCAGTGATCGGCGTTCCGT
>CAZFKW010000375.1:0-4006 GCA_964519795.1 uncultured Ramlibacter sp.
CACCCCATCGGCCTGCGGGTCGCCGGAATTGTCGGGAAAGACATCGAACAGTGTCTTGCCCACAATGTCGCTCCTGCGTGTGAGCGTCGCCTGCAGGTAGGCATCGGTGACCGCCACAATTTCAAGGCTGACCGGCCGCAGCACCAGGATTTTGGAGGGGGCTCCTTCGAACAGGCACTTGAAGTCTTGATCGCGCAGCGGGTTCATGTGTCCATTTCTCCGTGATGAAACCTGCCGGGCGGGTGCGCCGGTTCGTCACGCAACATTCCAGCTTGCACAGCAGCAAAAAGTTGCCTGGAAATTGTATGGCGCGGCCAGGCTGTGGTGGCCGCTCCCGGACGACCAGTTCTGCTGCTGGCGCAACGGCGTGCGTCCCGGTCTGGCCCGCAGCAGAAGCTCGTCGATCAGTTTACCCATCTGCAAGGGAGGCGTTCAGCTCCGCTAATTTTCCGGACGCACCCGCGTTCAATGACAGGCCACCCGTGATCGCGTTGGGAAGCTGCCCGCAACAGCTGCGCGACTCACACGGTCCAGCCCAATCCTGTCCATTCGCCAGCCTCGTAGCGAAGCAACCGGTCCGCGTCGAACCGCCAGAGATGCAGCCAGCGGTGATCCAGCAACTGCCGGACCACATCGTGCTGCGCGATGACACGTTCGATGGACTCGCGTGGGGCATCAATGACCACGGTCAGGCGCAGCGGCTCATGCAGCCAGCGCTTGCCATCATGCAGGGACTGGCGGGACAGTCCAATGCGCAGGTCACCGCCGTTGCCTTCAAAGACGCCGATCTGCCCGCCCACCACGTTGTGCAGCAGCTTGTTGCCGCTGCCCAGGCGCTCCGGGTCGCAAACAGAAGCGTGGTATTGCCAGTTGATCCAGTGGGTGACCAGCATGGGAGCGGTCATCAGCAGTTCCAGCACACTGCCGTCGGCGTCCTGCGATGCGTCGTAGTCATGCAGGAAGCTGCGGCCGTCGAGCACAACGCCCTGGGTCCGGTGGCGCGGCCCGATCACGAATGCGGCGTTGCCGGCGAGCCCCCATTCGGGTCGCGTCTGGGCACCGTCGCTGGCGCGCCGGCGCAGCCGGTATAGCAGTTCGGGCTGGGGCAGCCGGGGATCCATACCGAGACCAGGTGCGCGCTCCCGGCGCACCTGGTCGCTCGCCTGTGCAAGGACAGGCTGCAATCCGTCCCAGCGGGCGCGTGCATCCGGGGGCAGCAGATCGAGGTCCAGGCCCTCGATCTCGTCTGTTGTGGTGTTGTGCAACGCTGCGACAAAGCGTGTGGCCGGGGGAATGGTGAGACCCTGGGAAGCCAAAGCTTCGCGTACGGCCACTTCGTTGAGAAGGCGGGCCAATACGCGCGCGTTCACTTCGCCGGTCTGTCCGCAACAGGCGCCGCAATCCAGCGCAGCGGCCTGGGCATTGTTCTCGCTCTGGCTGCCATGGCCCACAAGCAGCACCATCGACGCGATGTAGCGCTCCAGCCCCATGGCATGCAACACTTTGCCAGCCAGCGCCACCCTGGAGTCGAGATCCAGGCCCATCAGTGCAGGTCGGCAGACAGGTCGCAGGTGCAGCGGCAGGCCATCCAGATCGTCCTGGGCGCGGACATTGGCCCCGGGACGCAACCACTGTCCCATTTTGCCGAGATACGCAAAGCCCGCGGTCTCCACGAAAGAGAAGGCGGCTCCAGGCCACCGGCTGGCGGCCTGCCACGGCAGGCCCTGAGCAAAGCGCTGGCGCCGCGCGCGGACAGCCGCTTCCTGGGCGCTGACGTCCATGGTGTCTTCGTCGCTGGTCAGCATGCGGTCGGTCACTTCGATGGCCGGTGCCAGCAGGCCGGGAAGCTGGGGCCGGCGTGCCCGCGTGGCCAGCGGGGTGTAGGCCGCCGGCAAACCGAAGAATCCTGCAAAGCCCAGTGTCTGCACGCCAGGCCAGGCCGCCTCCAGTGCACGCCGCATGCGCTCACTGCGCACATCGATACAGAAAGCTGCCTGGACCTTGATCGCAGATGATGGCGCCTGCATCGCCAGCGCGCCTGTCGCCATGCCAAGTTTGCGCGCCAGCCCACGCTGGTAGCCCACCTCCAGCGCGCGCTGCCAGACTTCGTCCAGGAGCAGTTCATGTTCGGCCTGCCGGATGCGGGCGCCCGCCTGTGCCCACTCGCTCTGCAGCTCCCCGAATGCGCGCCGGGCGGCAGCATCGCCTTTGCACTCCAGCAGTACAGCGCCCCATGCCAGGCGTATGGCGAGCAGGTCGCGCAGGTGGGCGTCCTGGCCGCCCTCCAGCCGGGCCTGCCAGCGCAGGTAGGCGCACCATGAAGCCCAGCCGTTGACCGTCAACAGCACAGCTTCCAGGTAGTCTGCCCACACCTCCCCGGGAAGACCCAGGCGCTGCAGCACCCAAAGCTCCGCGTCTTCCCGGGTCTGTGGCAAAGCGCCCAGACGACGACCCAGATCAGGCAGCCCCATGAGCACGCCGATCCCGTGATCGTGCGTGATGGTGTCGCGCCAGAACGCATAGAGGCCCTGAGACCGGTTGGGCTGCCAGTCTGCCTGCTGCCGATCAAAAAAGGCGGCACAGGTCTGGCTGACCTGGTGAGTGACAGCGCTGCGCCAGGACAGGCGCGCATGGCGCAGCGGATCATCGTCCAGCACGTCGATCAGCAGCGGCAGGGCATGCTGTGACATCAAAGACCCCAGGCCGCTGACGCAGGCCTCGACGGTCAGTCTGGCGGCTTGCGCGGCTGGCAGTTCGGCCAGGGCGCAATGCAAGTCGGCGGCGGTGATGCGCTGCCCGTTCCAGGCTTGCCGCAGATAGGCCCGGTTCGGGAATACCTGAATGCCGCCCAGCACTGCCATCCGCGCGGCCACTCGGCGCACAGGCATGCCAATACGCGACCAATGCGGATTGACCGCGATTGCACGGTCCAGCGGCCACGCGGGGGCGATGGCTTGACAGGCCTGATCGCAGGCAGCCTCAATGCGGTTTCGCAGTTGTCCGTGCGGCAGAACCTCCACATCCAGACCGGTATTTGCCCTGGGAATCACTGAATCGATGGTTTCCATGCTGCCTGCTTTCATGTGGGGTTCAGGAACAGTTGACTTGATGCAGTCACCTGGATGCAGTCCCCGCAGCGGGCTTGGGGAGCTTCCCCGGCGCTGCCGCCAGAACCGCACCTGGCCTGGCCCAGGCACCCGGGGAAAGACGCAGCGCCACACGCGTGTAGAACTCATCGACATAGAAGCCTGCATAACTCCAGCGGCGCCAGGTGTCCATTGCGTGGGGTTTCCATTGCAACAGCGCCTGGCAGAAGTACAGGACTGCCATGCCCGCCAGCGCCAACAGACCAGGCGCGGTGGCGGACGCAGAAGCGTCGCCTGCGCCCAGCGGCAAGGCATGGGCCAGGCTGGCCAGCACAGACAGGCCTGCCACCAGTACCAAACCGGCGATCATCTGCCCAACGCGGGCCGCTGTTGCAGCTTGCGTCGAGGCCGATTGCCACAGCAGCGGTGCCCAGGCCAGGGCCAGCACGGCGCTCCACCACCAGGGCCAGGGTGCGGTTCCAGCTTGTGTCAGCGCACCGCCCAGGGCATGCACTGCAAAAATGATGACGCCTGCCACCAGGGGCGCGCATGGCAGACTCCAGGGCGCCAGGGTGGCCGGCAGGCGCAGCGCCTGCAATTTGCTCATGCGCACGGCAGAGGACGAAGCCAGAAAGGCATGGGCCTTGTACAGCGAGTGCCCCAGCAAGTGCAGCAGGGCCAGCGTATACAGCCCCAAACCGCACTGCATGAGCATGAACCCCATCTGCGCCACGGTAGACCACGCAAGGCGCACCTTGATGCTCACCCGAGTCAGCATGACCATGCCGGCCAGCGCCGCAGTGCCCAGGCCGGCCACCACCAGCAGCCCCCGTGCCAGCGGAGCCGCCTCGACCAGCGGCGCCAGCTGTATGAGGACAAAGGCGCCCAGGTTGACCACTCCCGCATGCAAGAGCGCCGAA
>CAZFKW010000376.1:0-3963 GCA_964519795.1 uncultured Ramlibacter sp.
ACAAGGGCCATCCCGAGGTCGAGGGCACCATGGGCCAGCTCGACAGCGGCATCCACCTGGTGGAAGATGTGGCCGATGTGGCGCGTGTCCAGCCGCGCCAGACGGAGAAGCTGGCGGTGGTGACGCAGACCACGCTCAGCGTGGACGATGCTGCGGAGATCTCGGCAGCAGTCAAGGCGCGCTTTCCAAAAGTGCGCGAGCCCAAGCAGCAGGACATCTGTTACGCCACGCAGAACCGGCAGGATGCGGTCAAGGTGATGTCGCCGCAGGTCGACGTCGTCATTGTGGTGGGCAGCCCCACCAGCTCCAACAGCAACCGGCTGGCCGAGCTCGCCCGCAAGCTTGGCGTGGACAGCTACATGGTGGACAGCCCCGACGAACTACAGGGGGGCTGGCTGGTAGGCAAGACGCGCGTGGGGTTGACTGCGGGTGCCTCGGCGCCGGAGATACTGGTCAAGCAGGTGATCGACCGCATCAAGGCCCTGGGCGCAGTGTCCATCCGCAAGCTCGACGGTATTGAAGAAACGGTGAAGTTCCCGCTGCCCAAGGGGCTCAAGCTTTGATGTTCCAGCGTGCAGACATTGCAGCTGCCGGCGCCAGGCTTGCGGCGCACAAATCTTTCCTGCGCGAGACGCCGTTGTGGAAGCTGCCAGGCTCGGCATTGGGCCTGAACTGTGCCCAGGTCTGGCTCAAGCTTGAGCATCTTCAGGTCGGCGGCAGCTTCAAGGCACGCGGCATGCTCAACCGCCTGCTCGCCAACAACATACCGGCCAGTGGCGTGATCTGCGCCTCCGGGGGCAATGCCGGCATTGCGACGGCTGCGGCCGCCAGAGCGCTCGGCGTTACTTGCGAAGTCTTTGTCCCCACCGTGTCAAGCGCCGCCAAGCGGGCGAAGCTGCAGGAGCTGGGCGCGCAAGTGGTGGTCACGGGTGCCGTCTATGCCGAAGCGCTTGAGGCCTGCGTGGCCAGGCGGAAGGAAACAGGCGCCTTGATGACCCATGCCTACGACCAGCCCGAAGTGGTGGCGGGTGCCGGCACACTCGCAATGGAAATTGAAGCTGCAGGAGGCCTGCCCGACAGCGTTCTCGTCAGCGTTGGCGGCGGCGGCCTGATTGCCGGTGTGGCCGCATGGTTTGGCCAGCGCGCGCGCGTCGTGGCGCTGGAGCCTGAACTGGCGCCCACGTTGTACAGGGCACGGCAGGCGGGTGAACCCGTGGACGTGGCAGTGAGCGGCATTGCGGCCGACTCACTGGGCGCCAAGCGAATTGGCAGCATCGCCTGGGAGGTGACGCAGGCGCAGGTCAAGGATTCGCTGCTGCTGGAAGATGATGCGATCCGTTCCGCCCAGCTGTGGCTGTGGAAGGAAATGAAGCTGGCTGTCGAACCCGCAGCTGCATTGCCGCTGGCGGCATTGCAGTCTGGCGCTTACGCGCCGCGTGCTGATGAAAAGGTCTGCCTCATCATCTGCGGCGCCAACCTGGACCCTGCGACGCTCGCCTGATCCAGCCCACTAGAATTCCCCCATGTTAGACATCACCCTCCTCAGAAAAGACCTGCCCTCGGTCATCGCCCGGCTGGAAAGCCGCCGCAATCCGCAGGCCTTCCTGGACGTGGCTGCCTTCACCGCGCTTGAAGCTGAACGCAAAACCATCCAGACCCGTGCAGAAGAACTCCAGGCCAAACGCAACACGCTGAGCAAGCAAATTGGTCAGCTCAAGTCCAAAGGCGAATCCACCGACGCCGTCATGTCCGATGTGGCGTCCATCAAGACGGAGCTTGAATCATCAATCGCGCGCAGTGACGCTGTGCAAGCCGAACTCCAGGCCATGCTGCTGGGCGTGCCTAACCTGCCGCACGACAGCGTGCCAGCGGGCGAGAATGAACACGGCAATGTGGAGGTTCGCAAATGGGGCACGCCGCGCGCTTTTGACTTTCCCGTGAAGGACCATGTCGACGTCGGTGCGCCGCTGGGCCTTGACTTTGACACCGGCGTCAAGCTCACCGGCTCGCGCTTCACGTACATGCAGGGGCCCATCGCCCGGCTGCACCGCGCGCTCGCGCAATTCATGCTGGACGTGCAGACCCAGGAGCACGGGTACACCGAGTGCTACACGCCCTACATCGTCAACGGCGAAACCCTGCGCGGCACCGGCCAGCTACCCAAGTTCGAAGGCGACCTGTTTGCAGTGAAGAAGGGCGGGCAGGACGGGGAGGAGCAGCCGGACAACACGGCCCTGTACCTGATCCCTACGTCAGAAGTAACGCTGACGAACGTGGTGCGCGACGAAATCCTCACTGAGTCAGAGCTGCCCATCAGGCTCACGGCGCACTCGCCGTGCTTCCGCTCCGAAGCCGGCAGCGCAGGCCGCGACACGCGCGGCATGATCCGCCAGCACCAGTTCGACAAGGTCGAGATGGTGCAGATCACCCACCCGGACAAGAGCTACGAAGCGCTGGAAGACATGACGCGCCATGCCGAAGCCATCTTGCAGAAGCTCGGCCTGCCCTACCGCGTGGTGCTGCTATGCACCGGCGACATGGGCTTTGGCGCGAGCAAAACCTACGACCTGGAAGTGTGGCTGCCCGCGCAGGAGATGTACCGCGAGATCAGCTCCGTGAGCAACTGCGAAGCCTTCCAGGCGCGCAGGCTGCAGGCCAGGTTCAAGAATGCACAGGGCAAGAACGAGCTGGTGCACACGTTGAATGGCTCAGGCCTTGCCGTGGGCCGCACGCTGGTGGCGGTGCTGGAGAACTACCAGAATGCCGATGGCTCGGTGACGGTGCCAGAGGCGCTGCGGCCCTACCTGGGCGGGCTGGAGAAGATCTCCGCTTGAGCTAGAATTGCGGTCTTCGCACCACACGATGCACCGGATACAGGAGAGGTGGCAGAGTGGCCGAATGTACCTGACTCGAAATCAGGCGTACCGCAAGGTACCGTGGGTTCGAATCCCACCCTCTCCGCCAAATCACTAGCAAACATGCGCCTTCGGGCGCATTTTTTGTTTCTACCCATCAATCAGCCCCACATCTCTAAAGTGTTTCGACTTTGCAGGCAAACATTTTGGAATGCCGAGCCGTCCGTCAACCTTGTGCTGAAAAGCTCCCTACAATAATTGGACAACGCCGGGAGGTTCCAGTGACTCGAATGGTATTTTTCGCTGCGGTAGTCGCGGCTTCATCTGCTGTGCAGGCGGCCCCGACCTACTCCCAGTTAACGCGCCTGAATATGATGACGTGCAATCAGTTCAGAGGCACGGCGTCGCTCCTCGTCGAATCCAAGAGACTCAAGCAGTCCAAGGCATTGTTACTGGCAGACGCCCAAAAAATGGACGTGCTTTTCAGGTCGGCGTATGTCAAAACAATTAATCGCGTGTATGACTTGAACTTGGACGAACAGACGGCTTCTGATTTGGGCTACGGCTACTGCATGGAAGATCTGGCGAGACGCGAGTTGGGTCTCCCGCTGGCCCCGTAGCGTGGTCAACTAAAGCCGGGGCGCTCCATGACTTCACGTAGTGCCCTGAACATCAAAGTTTGATAGCCAATACCGCGCCGGGATGCTTCTGTGCGATATGCGGCCAAGATGTCGGCAGGGACGCGCATAGTCGTGCGAAGACTTGGGCCTGACGGAACAGCCACCTTCGGGCTGGGTATCTCAATCGTTGACAGGTCTGTGTCGGCTATCCACTGTTCTGCATCGTTGAATAGCGCTTCTAGGTGCCCGAGGTCTACGGGTTCGGTTTCCATTTCGTGCAGCATGTCGTTTAAGCCGGGGATGTCTTTATTGGGGGTGTGCATACAACAACTTTTGAGGCGGAAAAATATTTCTCACGTGGGGATAGAGCCTTATACGTGTGTTCTAAGGGGTAGGGGCGTAAGGGGGTGCGGCAAGCATTTGTCGCTGCACCGTAAGCGGTAAGCCAGCAGCGTCCTTCCCCTGTGCGACAGGGATTTCCACAATCC
>CAZFKW010000377.1:0-3923 GCA_964519795.1 uncultured Ramlibacter sp.
GGAACGGGTTCATGCTTTACCTCCGGGCTTTTCTGTGCAGGCCGCCGCAGCCGCCACTTCAGGCTCTTGGCGGGCGTATGGCAGTCTTGGGCCTGAAGGCCTTGCACACAGTGTCATCTGTCTCGATGTACGGACCACCGATCAGGTCCACGCAATACGGAACAGCAGCGAATATGCCCGCAACCTGTTGCGTGCCGTCTGCCGATTTGAGACCTTCGAGCGTTTCCTCGATGGCCTTGGGCTGCCCTGGCAGGTTGATGATGAGGCTATTGCCACGGATCACCGCGACCTGGCGCGACAGGATCGCCGTGGGCGTGAATTTCAGGCTGATCTGGCGCATCTGCTCGCCAAAGCCGGGCATTTCCTTGTCGCCGATGGCCAGCGTCGCCTCGGGCGTCACATCGCGCAGCGCAGGGCCGGTGCCGCCAGTGGTGACAACGAGGGCGCAACCGGCGTCCACCAGCTCGATCAGCGTTGCGCTGATGGTGGACTGGTCGTCAGGAATCAGCCGCGCCTCGAAGGTGAGCGGGTTCTTCAGCGCACGGCCCAGCCAGTCGCGCAGCGCGGGCAGGCCCTTGTCTTCATAGGTGCCGGAGGATGCGCGGTCGCTGATGGACACGATGCCGATACGGATGGGGTCAAAGTCACTCATGCTGGTTCAGGGCGGGTCAAGGTTCAGGTCAGGTTGGACAGGCCGGGGCCGGGCTCGGGTTCCGGTGCCAGCGGGGCCGACATCTGGTCGCGCACCAGCTGGAAAATCTCGCGGTAGGCGCGGCCATGGCGCGGTGCAGCGCCGGGCTTGCCGGGGGTGGCGTCCTTGCGGGCCTGGCGGATCAGGTTGCGCAACTGCTGGATGTCGGTGCCGGGGTAGGCCCGCAGCCAGAGGTCGAGCGCGCTCTCGTCGGCAATGAGCTGGTCGCGCCAGGTCTCGGCCTGGTGCAGCGTCATGGTCTCGGCGGCCGAGCCGCTGTGCTGCTCTTCGAGCGCGGCGCGGATGGCGTCCAGCGTGCTTTCTTCCTGTTTGCGCATCAGCTTGCCGATGAACTGCATCTGGCGGCGTTTGCCCTCGAAATTGGTGATGCGCTTGGCCTCAATCACGGCATCGGCGAGCTTTTCGGGCAGGTTCAGCCGCTGGAACAGCGAGGCGCGCAGGGTGAGCAGGTCTTCGCCCAGCTTCTGCAGCTCGGTGCTTTCACGCTTGAGGTCGGTCCGGCTGGCGTCGTGGCTGCCCTTGAGCTCGGCCTTGAGTTCCAGGTCAAGCTCGCTGCCTTCGGCGACGAACTGGCCCTGGACGTAGTAGCCTTTTTTTGGTTTGCGTGACATGTGAGAAGGGATACGGGGTGGGGTGGCAGCCTGCAGGGATGCAGCCAAGTATCATAGCCGCCGATATGAACAAACCTTCCCCCCGAGCCGACAGCGGCTTTGCCTACAGCCGCGCGTTTTTCGAAGAACTCGTTGATACCGCCCTTTCCACCGCCAGAAAGCTAGGCGCCACCAATGCCGGTGCCGAAGCCTCCGAGGGCTGCGGCCTGAGCGTTTCAGTGCGCAAGGGCGAGCTGGAAACCGTGGAGCGCAACCGCGACAAGTCGCTGGGCGTGACGGTGTACATCGGCCAGCGGCGCGGCAATGCCAGCACTTCGGACTTTTCAAAAGCCGCCATCGAGCAGACGGTCAAGGCCGCCTACGACATTGCCCGGTTCACGGCTGAGGACCCCGTCGCCGGGCTGCCGGATGCGGATGACATCGCCACCGACCACCGCGACCTGGACCTGTTCCACCCCTGGGCCATCACCAGCGAGGAAGCTGCCGTCATGGCCATGCGCTGTGAGGACGCCGCCATCAGCACCGACAGGCGCATCACCAACAGCGAGGGCGCGGGCGTCTCGGCCCAGCAGTCGCACTTCTTCAGCGCCCACACCCATGGTTTCCGGGGCGGCTATGCCAGCTCGCGCCACTCCATGTCGGTGGCGCCAATTGCCGGCAAGGGTAACGACATGCAGCGCGATGCCTGGTACAGCTCGATGCGCAGCGCCGATGAACTCGCCTCGCCGGAGGCGGTAGGCCGCTATGCCGCCGAGCGTGCCCTGAGCCGCCTGAAGTCGCGCAAGATAGCCACGACACAATGCCCGGTCCTGTTCGAGTCCCCGCTGGCTGCGGGGCTGCTGGGCGGCTTTGTGCAGGCGATCAGCGGAGGTGCGCTGTACCGCAAGAGCACGTTTTTGCTGGATTCACTGGGCAAGAAGGTGTTTCCGGACCACATCCACATCACGGAAGATCCGTTTGTCATGCGCGGCAAGGGCAGCTCGCCCTTTGATGAAGAGGGTGTCAGGACGTCTGCCCGCAAGGTCGTGGACGCAGGGCGTGTTGAGGGCTATTTCCTCAGCAGCTATTCGGCCCGCAAGCTGGGAATGAAGACAACCGGCAACGCCGGTGGCTCGCACAACCTGGTCATGACTTCGCGCCGCACAAAGCCGGGCGACGACCTCGATGCCATGTTGGAAAAACTGGGCACCGGCCTGTTCGTCATCGAGCTGATGGGGCAGGGCGTGAACTACGTGACCGGCGACTATTCGCGCGGCGCCAGTGGCTTCTGGGTGGAAAACGGGAAGATCGCCTTCCCGGTGCAGGAAATCACCATTGCCGGGAACCTGAAGGACATGTTCAAGGGCATTGAAGCCGTGGGGGCGGATGCCTACAACTATGGGGCCAAGACAGTGGGATCCATCCTTGTCAACCGCATGAAGATTGCTGGAAGCTGAAGACCTGTCATTGCGGACTTGATCCGCAATCCATGGGGGCGCTGAAGTAGCGTGGTTTCTCGCCGAGATGGATCCCGGATCGAGTCCGGGATGACACAGTCTCAGTCAGCCGGCGAGCGCCGCTTTTACGGCAGCGGAGACTTGGCCCATATCGGCCTTGCCTGCCAGTTTGGCCTTGACGGCTCCCATCACCTTGCCCATGTCGCCGGGGCCCTTGGCGCCCAGTTCGGCCACGATGGCCTTCACCTCGGCCGTGACTTCATCTGCCGAGAGGCGCGCAGGCAGGTAGGCCTGCAACACAGTGATCTCGGCGGCTTCCTTGTCGGCCAGGTCCTTGCGGTCGGCCTTGGTGAAGGCATCCACCGAGTCCTTGCGCTGCTTGATGAGCTTGTCCACGATGGCCACAATGGCCGCGTCGTCCAGCACCACGCGCTCATCGACTTCCTTCTGCTTGCACGCGGCCAGCAACAGGCGGATGGCGGCCAGGCGCTCGCTGTCCTTGGCTCGCATGGCGGTCTTCATGTCTTCGGTGATCTGGTCTTTGAGGCTCATGTCTTGTCTTTTGTGGGAATGGAGAATGAAAAAAGCCCGCTTGAGCGTCCCCAGGCGAGCTTTCTTCGGGCCTTGGAAGGCTGTACCGGTCAGTACATCTTCTTGGGCAATTGCATGCTGCGAACACGCTTGTAGTGGCGCTTGACTGCCGCTGCCTTCTTGCGCTTGCGCTCGGCGGTGGGCTTTTCATAGAACTCACGGGCGCGCAGGTCGGTCAGCAGGCCGAGTTTTTCGATGGTGCGCTTGAAGCGGCGCAGCGCCACGTCAAAGGGTTCGTTTTCTTTTACACGGATGGTCGTCATTACTTGAATAGTTTCCGATATGTGCAGCCAGAGGGGTCAAGGGAGATCGGACCCTGTGCTCCATGTCTGCGGTGTTCCCCAACTAAATGTTGATCAGGCCGTTGGGGGTTTGCCAGCAAAGCCTCAAATTATATAGCTTTACCGTGAGCGGGCAAGCCTTGAGGCGGGCAATTGCAGATGGGCGGCAATCAGGGGCCCGGCCGTTCAAGAATCACCTGCTGGGCAAACCAGTAGGTTTCGGGGCGCAGCAGGGCGTCGGACAGCTTGCCACCGGGCCGGTTGCCGGGTTCCCAGCGGACGTCTACCACCC
>CAZFKW010000378.1:0-2198 GCA_964519795.1 uncultured Ramlibacter sp.
TCCTGCGCGACTGGCGCGCCACGCTGGTCTCGGCGGTGGCGCTGCCGCTGTCGGTGATCCCCGCCTTCATCGGCATGTACCTGCTGGGCTTCTCGATCAACATCATCACCCTGCTGGCGCTGTCGCTGGTGGTCGGCATCCTGGTCGACGATGCCATCGTCGAGGTCGAGAACATCGTGCGCCACCTGCGCATGGGCAAGTCGCCTTACCAGGCGGCCATGGAGGCTGCCGATGAAATCGGACTTGCGGTGATCGCCACGACGTTCACGCTGATCGCCGTGTTCCTGCCCACGGCCTTCATGAGCGGCATCGCAGGCAAGTTCTTCAAGCAGTTCGGCTGGACAGCCGCGCTCGCGGTGTTCGCCTCGCTGGTGGTGGCGCGGGTGCTTACGCCCATGATGGCGGCCTATATCATGAAGCCCGCCGTCACGGCCCACAAGGAGCCATGGTGGATGGCGACCTACCTGCGCTGGGCGGCCTGGTGCCTGAATCACCGCTGGATCACGTCGATTGCGGCGGGTGCGTTCTTCATCGGGTCGCTGATGCTGATCCCGCTGCTGCCCACTGGCTTCATACCGCCTGACGACAACTCCCAGACCCAGGTGTACCTGGAGCTGCCGCCGGGCTCGACGCTGGCGCAGTCGAAGGTCCTGGCCGAGCAGGCCCGGCTGATGCTGATGAAGATTGAAAACGTCAAGAGCGTGTACACGACGATTGGCGGCGGCAGTGCCGGCTCCGACTCCTTTGCGCCACAGGGCGCCGCCGAGGCGCGCAAGGCGACGCTGACCATCCAGCTCACCGAACGCGGCAAGCGGCCACGCAAGCAGGTCATCGAAAACCAGATGCGTGCCGCACTGTCGGAGCTGCCCGGCGCGCGGTCCAAGGTGGGCCTGGGCGGCTCGGGCGAGAAATATGTGCTGGTGCTGACCGGCGACGACGCCCAGGCCCTGCAGACGGCGGCCTTTGCCGTGGAGCGGGACCTGCGCACCATCCAGGGCCTGGGCAGCGTGGCATCCAGCGCCAGCCTGATCCGCCCCGAGATCGCGGTGCGGCCTGACTTTGCACGCGCCGCCGACCTGGGCGTGACGAGCACCGCGATTGGCGACACGCTGCGCATTGCCACCGTTGGCGACTATGACGTCTCGCTGCCCAAGTTGAATCTGTCGCAGCGGCAGGTGCCGATTGTCGTGAAGCTGGAGGATTCCGCACGGCAGGATCTCGACCTGCTTTCGCGCCTGTCGGTGCCGGGCAGCAAGGGGCCGGTCATGCTGGGTCAGGTGGCCACGCTGGAGGTCACTGGCGGGCCGGCGGTGATCGACCGCTACGACCGCGCGCGCAACATCAACTTCGAGATCGAGCTTTCGGGCATGCCATTGGGTGACGTGACGGCCATGGTGCAGGAATTGCCCAGCGTGAAGAACCTGCCCCCTGGCGTGAAGGTCACGGAAGTGGGCGATGCGGAAGTCATGGGCGAGCTTTTTGCAAGCTTTGGCCTGGCGATGCTGACTGGCATACTGTGCATCTACATCGTGCTGGTGCTGCTGTTCAAGAGTTTCCTGCACCCCGCCACCATCCTGGCGGCGCTGCCGCTTTCGCTGGGCGGAGCCTTCGTGGGACTGCTGATCGCGCAGAAGAGTTTCTCCATGCCCTCGCTGATCGGGCTGATCATGCTGATGGGTGTGGCGACCAAGAACTCGATCCTGCTGGTGGAGTACGCCATCGTCGCGCGGCGTGGCAACGACGGCAGCGACGGCCATCCGGTTGTCGCGGGCATGAGCCGCTGGGACGCATTGATGGACGCCTGCCACAAGCGGGCGCGGCCCATCATCATGACGACTATCGCGATGGGCGCAGGCATGCTGCCGATTGCCATCGGCTGGGGCGCGGCCGATTCGAGTTTCCGCTCGCCGATGGCTGTGGCTGTCATCGGGGGGCTGGTGACATCGACCTTCCTGAGCCTGCTGGTGATCCCGGTGGTCTTCACCGTCGTGGACGACATACAGCAGTGGAGCAGCCGGCAGTTCGGTCGGCTTCTCGGGCATCGACCGCCGACCCCGCAGAAGTCAGGACCACCCCATGAGCCACCAGCCGTGGTCGATGCCTGATGAAAAACATGTGCCGGCCATCGTCTGACAAAGTCCCGGGCCAGTTGGGGTCTGGGCGTTGATGGCCTGGCCTGTCCTGTGCGTCGTACTGGC
>CAZFKW010000378.1:2208-2569 GCA_964519795.1 uncultured Ramlibacter sp.
GCTGCGAGGCCCGGTGGTGCTGGCGTCGCTGCAATGGGACGAAACGCTGTGGCTCGACAAACCATGGACGCTGTGGACAGCCAGCCTGGCACACCTGTCGGGAAGCCACCTGCTGGCCAACCTGCTGGCGCTGGTTGCGCTTGCGGTTCTGGGCTGGTCATTGCGGGCCGGCAAGGCTGCTGCGGTGGCTCTGGTTGTCGCATGGCCGCTGGGCACCCTGGCACTACTGGCATGGCCTGAGGTCAGGCAGTTCAGCGGCCTGTCGGGCCTGATCCATGCCGCCATTGCGGTGTTGTGGGCCGATGCCGCGCTGCACCGCAAGGCCTGGCGCGCGCTGGCGCAGCTGGCCGAGCAGCGCGGC
>CAZFKW010000378.1:2579-3910 GCA_964519795.1 uncultured Ramlibacter sp.
CCGCAAGGCCTGGCCGCTGCCGTTCGTCATTTTTGGTGGCATGGCGCTCAAGCTGCTCACGGAACATGCCTGGACGACACCGATTGCCTTCGACCCGGCCTGGGGTTTCAACGTGGTGTACGCCTCGCACCTCACCGGCACGCTGGCGGGAGCCGCTTGCGGCATTGCCGCAATTGCATGGGCGCGGCGCAGGGGTACAGCCGGACGCTGACCGCAACCGGTTGCTGCGGCACCGAGAGCCCCTTCAGTCCCTGCCAGATCTCCGGCTCAGCCGCGGATCTTGTTCACCAGGGCCGTCGTCGAGTAGCCTGACACAAAAGGAATCGCCAGTGCCTTGCCGCCGTAAGCCTCGACCAAGCCGGTTTCCGCCAGTTTGGCCATGTCGTAGTCGCCGCCCTTGACCAGCAGATCGGGCCGCAGTTCGCTGATGAGCTCCAGGGGGGTGTCTTCGTCAAACCAGGTGACCAGGCTGACAGGCTCCAGTGCGGCAATCATTGCCGCACGGTCCTGTTCGTTGTTCAGCGGCCGGTCAGGCCCCTTGCCAAGCCGGCGTGCGGATGCGTCACTGTTGAGGGCGACGACAAGGCTTGCGCCCCGTGTGCGCGCGTCGGCCAGGTAGGTGACGTGGCCGCGGTGCAGCACGTCAAACACACCATTGGTGAAGACGACGGGTCGGGGCAAATCCGCAATGCGGGCCACAGCCTCATCGCGGCTGCAGATCTTGCGCAGGAAGTCAGGGTCAGCCATCACCCGACTCTACCGGAGATGGAGCCGGCAAGGTGCACCAGCGCCTGCCGGACAAAGACCGGTCACACAGCGTCAGGTCGTTCTGGGCGTGCCGCCCGCCGCCAGCGAGTCCGCCAGTTCGCGGCTGATCTCCTTGCGGTAGCGGTTGAGTTCCTGCACCGTGGTGAAACTGCGGTTCATGAGGAGGCTCATGTTGTGCAGGATTCGCTCGACCACCTTGCTCTCCCAGACGGCGTCAAAGTTGATCTGGCTGTCCAGCCAGTGCTCCAGCCATTCCGGGTTGGGCAGGCGGCTCTGGATGGTGTCGCGCGGGAACAGGGCCTTGTTCACATGCAGGTTGGTCGGGTGCAGCGCCTGCGCGGTGCGCCGGGCGCTGGCCATGAGCACGCCGACCTTGGTGAATGCCGCCTTGGCCTCATTCCCGAAATTGTTGATGGCCCGCTTCATGTAACGCAGGTAGGCTCCGCCGTGGCGTGCTTCGTCCTGGCTGAGCGTGGTGTAGATGTGCTTGATGACCGGCTCGGTATGCCATTCGCTGGCGCGGCGGTACCAGTGGTTCAGCCGGATCTCGCCGCAGAAATGCA
>CAZFKW010000379.1:0-3878 GCA_964519795.1 uncultured Ramlibacter sp.
CATTCGCCCTTGATGAAGCGGTCAGGCAGGAACATGTTCTTTTCGGGGTCGAAGAACTGCTCGATGGTCTTGCTGGAGATCAGGCCGTTGGCCTTGAGGTCGCGGTAGATCTGCTGCGCGAGTTCGTGGTTCTCGGGCGCGTCGGTGCTGTGCCAGTTGTCAAACCCTATGTGAAAGCCGTCCAGGTAGGGCTTGCGGCCGGCCGCAATGTCGGCCACGAACTGCTGGGGCGTCTTGCCGGCCTTTTCGGCTGCAATCATGATGGGCGCGCCGTGCGCATCATCCGCACACACAAAATGCACCTGGCTGCCCTGCATCTTCTGGTGGCGTACCCAGATGTCGGCCTGGATGTATTCCATGATGTGGCCGATGTGGAACTTGCCGTTGGCATACGGCAGGGCGGTGGTGACGAAGAGCTTGCGCTGGGGCGTGGCGCTGGATGCAGGGGACATGGGTTGACGCTTCTGACAGGGGAACCGGCCATTTTAGGAGTTATCGGCCCGCAGGCGGCAAGCCCGCTAAACTGCGCGCAATACCGAAAGCACTCCCATGGCAACCCCCGAGCAGATTCAACAGGCCCTGCAGGCCGTCACCGACCCCAACACCGGCAAGGACTTTGTCAGCACCCGCGCACTGAAGAACCTCCAGGTCAACGGCGCCGACGTGTCGTTCGACATTGAGCTGGGCTACCCGGCGAAGAGCCAGCACGCGGCACTCCGAAAAGCGCTCACCGCAGCGGCCAAAGGCGTGGCTGGCGTAGGCAACGTCACGGTCAACATCGCCACCAGGGTCGTCGCGCACTCCGCGCAACGCGGCGTGGCGCTGCTGCCCAGCGTGAAGAACATCATCGCAGTGGCCTCGGGCAAGGGCGGCGTCGGCAAGAGTACGACGGCTGTCAACCTGGCGCTGGCGCTGGCGGCCGAAGGCGCTTCCGTCGGACTGCTGGATGCCGACATCTACGGCCCGAGCCAGCCCATGATGATGGGCGTGGAAGGGCGGCCCGAGTCAGACGACGGCAAGACCATGGACCCGCTGGAGAACCATGGCGTGCAGGTCATGTCCATCGGCTTTCTGGTGGCCAAGGACGAAGCCATGATCTGGCGCGGCCCCATGGCCACGCAGGCGCTGGAGCAGCTGTTGCGCCAGACCAACTGGCGCGACCTGGACTACCTTATCGTTGACATGCCGCCCGGTACCGGCGACATCCAGCTGACGCTCTCGCAGCGCGTGCCGATGACCGGCGCCGTGATCGTCACCACACCGCAGGACATAGCGCTGCTTGATGCGAAGAAGGGCATCAAGATGTTCGAGAAGGTGGGCGTGCCCATTCTTGGCATTGTGGAGAACATGGCGGTACATGTCTGCAGCAACTGCGGGCATGTCGAGCACATCTTCGGCCAGGATGGCGGCAAGAACATGGCCGCCGAGTACGGCATGGACTATCTTGGCGCATTGCCACTGGACATCAACATCCGCCTGCAGGCCGACAACGGCCGTCCCACGGTCGTGGCCGACCCGGACGGCGAGGTGGCGGCCATCTACAAAGCCGTCGCGCGCCAGGTGGCGCTGAAGATCGCCGCCAAGGCCAAGGACTTCTCGGCGAAGTTCCCGACGATCACGGTGTCGAAGAACACCTGACGCGCACTGCGGGCCAAGGCGCATGAACCTGCTCGCGTCGCTTCGCTACCTGGTGGCATTGAGCGAGCACGGGCACTATGCGCGCGCGGCCCAGTCGTGCCACATCACGCAACCGGCCCTGTCCAATGCGCTGCGGGCGCTGGAAAAGGAATTCGGCACGCCCATCGTCAGGCGCGGCCGCACCTACGCGGGACTCACGCCGGAGGGCGAGCGCGTCCTGGCCACTGCGCACCGCATGCTGCGTGAGCATGAGGTGCTATTGCAGGAGCTGCACAGCACGGCTGAGCGCCCGCAGGGCGTGCTGAACCTGGGGGTCGTACCAACAGCGGTCCCTGTCGCGGCGCGGTTCGCGGCGATGCTGCAGGCCCGCTTCCCGGGCATTTCGCCCATCGTGCGGTCCATGAGTTCGCAGGAAATCGAAGCCGGACTGGAGAACCTGTCGCTCGACCTCGGCCTGGGCTTCATGGAGCGGCAGGCCCTGCGGGCAAGCTGTTTCAACTCACTGGCGCAGTACACCGAGCACTATTTCCTGGTCCGGCGCGCGGCGACGTCCGCCGCTGAGCGGGGCCTGGTCATTGGCAACCCCCTGGGCTGGCGTGAAGCGGGCGCGTTGCCGCTGTGCCTGCTCACGCCGGAGATGCATAACCGGACCATTGTGGATGCTGCGTTTTCGCAGGCGGGGATTGCGGTCAAACCGGTGATGGAGACCAACTCCATCCTGACCCTGGTGGTGAGTGTCCTGGCCGGTGACCTGTACAGCGTATTGCCCGGCGCGCTGGTCGGTGCGGTACGCAGCGAGGGAGCACTGGAAGCCTTGCCTCTGGTGCAGCCCGAGGTGCGAACACCGGTCGGCTTCGTGACCTGGGCCGGCGCGCCCCCCTCGCGCGCCTTGCAGGCCGCGCTGGTGCTGGCGGCCGAGCCCGGTTGGTTGCGCGACGCTGGCGAACACAGCGGGACGCTGGCATTCAGGAATTGAATCCGCAGATACAGCGATTCAATTTGACGGTTGCAGCCGGCCGCGCCACAGTGCGGGATTGACGGCAGCCCGTCCAGGCCCCAACCTGCGCCAGCAACAAGGCATTACCGATGACCGCACCCATGGCAGTATCAATGGCAGGAACTTCCACAGTCGCCCTGGCCTCCGTGGACGACATGCGCCAGCGCATCCGCAAGATGAGCAAGCTCAAGGGCCGCCAGCCGGACGACAGTTCGCTGGCTGTGGTGCGCTCGCTGATCGGCCCCCGGCCTGAAGGCGGCCACCGGCGCGACCTGCTGATCGAACACCTGCACAAGATCAATGATGCGCACCGCTGCCTGCATGACCGGCATCTGGTGGCGCTGGCCCGCGAGATGAACCTGCCGATGGCCGAGGTGTATGAGGTGGCGACGTTCTACCACCACTTCGAGGTGGTGCGTGAGGGCGGTGCCGTGCCCGGCCTGACGGTGCGTGTGTGCGACGGGCTGGCCTGCGAGCTGGCCGGTGCACAGGATTTGCTCGCGCGCCTGCCTGATATTCTGGGCACGGAGGTACGCGTCATTGCCGCGCCTTGTATCGGCCGCTGCGAGCAGGCGCCGGCTGTTGCGGTGCACCAGCGCGCGGTGCCCATGGCCACAGCGGAAAAAGTCCTGCAAGCGGTCATCGGTGGTTCGCCTGAGCCTGCAATGCCGGAACACACCGGCTATGCGGCCTATCGCGCTGCAGGCGGCTATGCGCTGGCTGCCGCCGTGGTCAACGGCGAAGAAGATGCAGAAGCCATCCTGAAAGCCATGGAAGACTCGGGTCTTCGCGGCCTGGGCGGCGCAGGCTTTCCGGCCGGGCGCAAGTGGCGCATCGTGCGCGACCAGCCGGGTCCGCGGCTGATGGCGGTGAACATCGACGAAGGCGAGCCCGGCACCTTCAAGGACCGCACTTACCTCGAACGCGACCCGCACCGCTTCCTGGAAGGCCTGCTCATCGCGGCTCAGGTGGTGGGCATCGAGGCGTGTTACATCTACCTGCGCGACGAATACCACGACTGCCGCAAGCTGCTTGAAGCCGAGCTGGCCCTGCTGCACGCCGATGCGCCATGCCCTCTGCCGCACATCGAGCTGCGGCGCGGCGCGGGTGCCTACATCTGCGGAGAAGAGTCCGCCATGATCGAGAGCATTGAAGGCATGCGCGGAGAGCCGCGCATGCGCCCTCCCTACATCGCGCAGGTCGGGCTGTTTGGCCGGCCGACGCTGGAGCACAACTTCGAGAC
>CAZFKW010000380.1:0-3824 GCA_964519795.1 uncultured Ramlibacter sp.
AACGGCGGGGACCAGCAAAAGCACGTGGGCACCCTGTCGGGCGGCGAACGCGGCCGGCTGCACCTGGCCAAGACCCTGATCGCCGGCGGCAATGTGTTGTTGCTGGACGAACCTTCAAACGATCTTGATGTGGAAACCCTCAGAGCGCTGGAAGATGCCTTGCTTGAATTCCCCGGCTCCGTTATGGTTATCAGCCATGACCGCTGGTTCCTGGACCGTATTGCCACCCACATCCTTGCCTGCGAGGGCGACTCGCAGTGGACATTCTTTGACGGCAATTACCAGGAATACGAAGCCGACAAGAAAAAGCGCCTCGGCGAAGAGGGTGCCAAGCCCAAGCGGGTCCGGTTCAAGCCGCTGCACTGATCACCCGGCGCGTGGAGGCGGCATGGCAGAACACGGGGAGCGGACCGCAACATCATGGTGACGAGCTCCTCGCTCAAGCGCCGCATCGGGGTTTCTGACGACCCGGGCGCGCTCAAACCCACACTGGCGCAGTGCCTTGAGGCGGTGCTTGGCCAGGCCGAAGGCCTGATTGACGACGTGCTGACCGGCCTGGACGTTTCTGTGGCCAAGGCCAGGGCCATGGGGCCGCGTGATTCCAATCCTGCCACCACCCTGGCCATTGAACTGCTGGTGCGCCAGCGCCAGGCCTTCCGCCAGACCTTTGTTGCCCGGCTTCGCGAAGCCATCTTCAAGGGCGGCGGCCCGGATGCCAATTACGGCAAGGACCTGATGAGCTTTGACAGCCTGCAGCTTCTTGAGGAAGAGCAGCTCGACGAGAACATCGAGGTTGCCCGCGCCCTGCAGGAAATCTCCATCTCGGTGGACGAGGCGCTTCCGCCGCTGGATGCCCTGATGAGCACGCTGCTTGGCTGGATCACGGTGCAGGCCCAGATCAATCCGCTGCGCCCCCAGCTGTTCGTGAAGGCATTGCGCGAGGCCATCGCCGCGCATGTGGGCGACGTGGATGCGCGCGGCGCCATCATCGGGCCGGCCTCCGGCCGCATGGGCGTGGGTTTGCAGAAGCTCTACAAGGAAATCTCCGACTGGCTCCGGTCCTATGGCATTGAGCCGGCGGGCATCACCTCGGCGGCCGTTGCGCCGGGAGCCGTCTCCAAGCCTGGCGGGCAGCCCGGCACGGTGGCCCGCACGCTGCTCACCCTGGACCGGCTGCGCAAGCTGCTGGCGGGTGAGCTGGACGACAACGGCAACATCATCCAGCGCAATCCGCAGGACTTCCTCCATACGGTGCCGGCCTCGCTGGAGACGCTGCAGGACCTCAAGCAGGTCGATGCCATGGTCAAGCGCCTCACGAAAAAGGCCAAGGCGGCGGGGGACGACACCGTCATCCGCAAGCCACGCAAGGTGGCCCAGACCAGCAAGCAGCTGGGCAAGGAGCTGGGCGAGGAAGTGGCCCGCATGATGCTCGACAACCTGGTGGAGGACGAGCGGCTGCTGCCTCGCGTGCGCGACCTGCTGCAGGCCCTGGAGCCCGTTCTGTTGCCGCTGACCAAGACTGATGCGCGGTTTTTCAGCGACAAACAACACCCGGCCCGCCAGTTTCTTGACCGTGTTACGCACCGTAGCCTTGGTTACACATCCGAACAGGATGAAGGCTTCCCCAAGTTCATGAAGTCCGTGGAGGACGCCATCGTGGCCCTTACGGAGAATGCCGGCGCCACCGGCGACATGGCGCCTTTCGGCCTGGCGCTGCAGCGGCTGGAGGAAATCTGGACGCGTGAGGACAAGGCCCAGCGCAAACGCCGCGAAGAGGCCGCCAAAGCCCTGCTGCATGCCGAGCAGCGCAACATGCTGGCCCAGCGCCTGTCGCTGGAGTTCCGGGAAAAGGCACAGGGCAAGGAAGTGCCACAGTTGGTCGTGGACTTCCTCGGGGGGGCGTGGGCGCAGGCTGTGGCCGAGTTGCAGCTGACCCACCCCGACGGCACACCCGACCCTTACGGATTCCTGAATCTGGTGGACGAACTCATCTGGAGCGTCCAGCCCAGCGTGGCCCGGCGCAACCGTACCCGCCTGGTCGAGATGGTGCCCCGGATGCTGGGGCAGCTGCGCCAGGGCCTGCAACTCATCGACTACCCGCCCGAGCGCATCAGTCTCCTGTTTGATGAGCTCATCGCCCTGCATGAGAAAGCCCTGGAGGGTGTGCGCCTGAAAATGCCCGAACCTCCGCTGCCACCGGTGGCGGACGAGGGCCCGGCGACAGAGATGCAGGTGCTGCCCGAGGACGCACAGGAGTCCGAGTTCTGGCTGGCCGACCACGAGGCCAACGAGTCGGGCTACCTGCCGGAAGAAGCCGTCATGCCCATTGACCTCGGCGCCACATCCGACACTGGCAACGACATGCCCAAGTCACCCGCGAGCGTGGGTGAACTCAGCACCGGCGCCTGGATCGAACTCATGCTTGACGGTGCCTGGATACGTGCGCAGCTCACCTGGGCGAGCCCGCACCGCACGCTGTTCATGTTCACCTCGCGCGGTGGCCTGGCACACTCGATGTCCAGGCGGACGATGGAGCGGCTGCGTGCGCAAGGCATGATCAAGCTGGTGTCCGACGGGCATGTCGTGGACAACGCGCTCGATGCCGTGGCCCAGACGGCGCTGCGCAATACCCTCGACAAGAGCGGCTGAGCAGGGCACCATTGGGTGCTATGGATCAACTGAACTCAGACAACCAGACTGCGCTGTACAACGCCTGTCTCGTGGAGGCGGCTGCGGGCGGCCGCCAGCTCATGGAAAAAATGACCGCGAGCACACGCGATGGCCTGCAGATGGACTTTGCGAGGGCGCCAGCCGGCCCCGTGCGGGAAGCCCTGACTGAGCTGCTGCGCCTGCTCAACCAGCTCGAAGAGACCCTCTGCAGCCTGTACCCGGATGAGCTGCTCGCCGAATTTTCCGGGGCAGGCACTGCGGCCAGGTCCAGGCCGGCATCCATCAGTTTCGATGAACTGGAACTGATGGATGAGTCGCAGGTGCAGGAGAGCGTGGAACTGGCGCGCGCCCAGCAGGCCGTGCAGGTGGCCACCGATGCGCCGCTGGCCGCTTTCAATGCCCTGATTTGCGGTGCGCAAGGCCTCAAGACCGTCCAGCCCGACCGCAACCCGGCCCGGCCCGAGGTGTATGTGCGGGCCTTGCGCTCGGTGCTTGTGAAATGCGGTGCCCCCGCGTCTGCGCGCCTGCGCTGGCTGCAGTACATGGGTGCCGGCCTGGGGCGCGAACTGGCGGAGGTCTACGTGAGCCTGACCGTCAGGCTACGCGAGGGCGGCGTTGTGCCGGCGGGGTATGTGGTGACGCAGACGCCATCAGCCGGTGGCGTGGCGGCAGCTGGCAGCGCGGGCGGCGGCGCTGCAGGCGGGCCAGGCGGGCCAGGCGGCGGCGCAGGCGGAGTTGGCGCAGGAGCAGGACCGCTGGGCGGCGCTGGAGCCGCCGACCACGCCGGCGGGGCATCCGGCAGCCGCGAGCAGACCCTGTTGACGGTCAACCAGCTGCGCCGGCTTCTGACGGGTGAACTCGATGGTGCTCCCGCTGCATCCGTGGCAGGCGCGGCATTGGGTGAACCGGCAACCCGGTCAGACTTCAACCTCACTGTCCCGGCTGCCTTTGAAGCCTTGCAGGAAATGAAGCAGGTGGACAAGGTGATGCAGCGGCTGGCCAGCCGTGCGAAGCCCGGCGCCGCCCCCGTGCGTGGCGCCAGCAGCGCGGCATCCGCCGGCAGCACACTGCCGCTGGCCGAGTTGCGCCAGCAACTGCGCACCGATGCGCGTGGCGTCGGACAGTCATTGGGCCTCGAAGTGGTCAACCTCATG
>CAZFKW010000381.1:0-3823 GCA_964519795.1 uncultured Ramlibacter sp.
GCACCCCGGCGGTGCTCAAGACCTTGCTGGAAATGGGCAACCTCGGCCAGAAGGCCGGAGCGGGCTTCTACAAGAAGGTTGGCCGCGACGTGCTGCGCTTTGACCTGGGCAGCAAGGACTATGTGACCGGCGGCGAGAAAGCCGATGAGGTCTATGGAAGGATGTTGAAGAAGCCCGCCGGCGAGCGCCTCAAGCTGCTGCGCAACAGCGAAGGCAAGCAGGGCCAGTTCCTCTGGGCCATCCTGCGCAACAGCTTTCACTATGCCGCCGTGCATCTCGCGTCAATTGCCGAAACGGCGCGGGACGTGGACTACGCCATGCGCTGGGGCTTTGGCATGAAGCAGGGGCCGTTCGAGCTCTGGCAGGAGGCCGGCTGGCTACAGGTGGCCGAATGGATCAATGAAGACATCGCGGCAGGCAAGACGCTTTCAAGTGCGCCGTTGCCGGACTGGGTGTTCAAGGGACCGGTGGCCGAATCAAACGGCGGGGCAGGCGGTGTACATACGCCCGAAGGTTCCTGGAGCCCGGTGGCGGGCAAGTTCCTGCCCAAGCGGATGCTGCCGGTCTATGCCCGCCAGCATTTTCCGGAAATGGTGCTGGGTAGCCAGGCGCAGGGCTTCGAGACCGCAGGCAAGACGCTGCACGAAGACGATGCGGTCCGCCTGTGGACGCTTGACGATGAGATCGTCATCGCCAGCATCAAGACCAAGATGCATGCCATCAGCCCTGATGTGGCCGAGGGCCTGTCGATGGCGGTGGACATTGCGGAGAAAGACTACAAGGGTGTGGTGATCTGGTCCGGTGACGAGCCCTTCAGCGCCGGCGCCGATCTCCAGGCCATGCTGCCGGGCTTCATGATGGGCGGCGTTGCGGCTATTGACGAGGCCGAGGCCGAGCTGCAGCGCATCATGCTCAAGCTGCGCTATGCCGCCGTGCCGGTTGTGTCCGCCGTTCGTGGCCTGGCGCTGGGCGGTGGCTGCGAGATGGCTGTCCACTCGGCGCGCCGCGTCGTCGCCATGGAAAGCTATATCGGCCTGGTGGAAGTCGGCGTGGGCCTGGTACCCGGCGCGGGCGGCCTGGCCTACATTGCCCGCCGGGCGGCCGAGAATGCGGCCACCTCCACTGACAAGGATCTCCTCAAGTTCCTGACCGAAGGCTTCACTGCTGCCGCCATGGCCAAGGTTGGCACGAGCGCCATCGAGTCCCGCAAGCTCGGTTACCTGCTGGACAGCGACATCATCGTGCCGAACAAGGACGAGTTGCTGTTCGTCGCGCTCAATGAGGCCAAGGCCATGTTCAACGGCGGCTACCGTGCGCCGCACAAACGCCAGTTTGCGGTGGCGGGTCGCAGCGGCGTGGCAACCATCAAGGGATCGCTGGTCAACATGCGCGACGGCGGTTTCATCAGCCAGCACGACTTCCACATCGCGTCGCTGATCGCCAACGTGGTGTGCGGTGGAGATGTCGATGCCGGTTCACTGGTAACGGAGGAATATCTCATGACGCTGGAGCGCCGAGCTTTCTGCTCGTTGCTGGAGCACCCCAAGACCCAGGAACGCATCATGTGAATGATGTCCACAGGCAAGCCTGTAAGGAACTAGAACACCCCCGAAGCGGCCTCGCGGCCGCCTCCCCCTCAAGGGGGCGACACCAGCGGCGCGGCAAAGCCGGTTCCGCGGTGTCCCCCGAACAGAAAGGCAAGGATTTACCCATGACCAGACAAGTTCAGGAAGCCTACATCGTCGCCGCCACGCGCACGCCCATCGGGCGCTCGCATCGCGGTTTCTTCCGCAACACCCGGCCTGACGACCTGCTGGTGCGCGCACTGCAGGGCGCGCTGGCGCAGGCGCCGGGGCTAGACCCTGCGGCGATTGAAGACATCATCTGCGGCTGCGCCATCCCCGAGGCTCAGCAGGGCCTGAACATCGCGCGCATTGGTGCCGTGCTGGCGGGCCTGCCGCACAGCGTGGGCGGCATCACCGTCAACCGCTTCTGCGCGTCGGGCCTTTCTGCCGTGCAGATGGCGGCGGACCGCATCCGCGTCGGCGAGGCCGATGTCATGATCGCCGCTGGTGTCGAGAGCATGAGCATGGTGCCGATGATGGGCAACTCACCCTCGCTGTCACCCGCGATGTTCAACAACGACGAAAACATCGGCATTGCCTACGGCATGGGCCTCACGGCCGAGAAGGTCGCGCAGCAGTGGAAGGTCTCGCGCGAGGCGCAGGACGAGTTCGCATACCAGTCGCACATGAAGGCGATTGCGGCAATGAAGGCGGGCGAGTTCACGAATGAGATCACGGCTGTGGAGGTGACCGACCGCTCCCCCAGTCTGGAGAAAGGTGAGTCCGATGCGAAGACGCGCACGGTCAACCTTGACGAAGGCGCACGGCCAGACACGTCGGTGGAAGGCCTGGCCAAGCTCAAGACGGTTTTCGCGGCGCGCGGCACCGTGACCGCCGGCAACAGCTCGCAGACCTCTGACGGCGCGGGCGCACTGATCCTGGCCAGCGAGTCGGCGGTCAAACGCTTCGGCCTCACACCGCTTGCACGCTTCGTCAGCTTCGCCAGCAAAGGCGTGCCACCGCACATCATGGGCATTGGCCCGATCGAGGCCATTCCTGCCGCACTGCGCTATGCAGGCCTGAAGCAGGACGACATCGACTGGTTCGAGCTCAACGAGGCCTTTGCAGCGCAGTCGCTGGCCGTCATCAACACCCTGAAGCTGGACGCCAGCAAGGTCAACCCCATGGGCGGCGCGATTGCGCTGGGCCACCCGCTGGGCGCGACCGGTGCTATCCGGTCGGCGACAGTTGTGCACGCCTTGCGGCGCAAGAATCTGAAGTACGGCATGGTCACGATGTGCGTGGGCATGGGGCAGGGGGCTGCCGGCATATTTGAAAGAATATGACCCACCCCCGAAGCGCCTTCAAGGGGGCGCCACCTGCGGCCCGGCGGAGCCGGTTGCGCGGTGGCCCGCGACTGAACCTCACGCAAGGAGCGCAAGATGCGATCTTTTGAACTGACTTCTCACGGTGGCATCCGCGTAGCCGCGCGCGCGTTCGAGGCGACAGGCACGCCGCGAGGCAGCGTCGTCATCGGCGGCGCCATGGGTGTGCGGCAGGACTTCTACGCGCCGTTTGCGCAGTGGCTGGCCACGCAGGGCTGGCGCGTCACAACCTTCGACTACCGGGGCTCGGGCGAGTCTTTTCCAGCTGGCATGCCGGCCAGCTTGCGTGGCTACAAGGCCGACCTGTTTGACTGGACGAGCGACTACGAGGCCGTCATCGACGCGGCCCATGCCGCGCTGCCGGGCAAGCCGCTCTACCTGCTGGGCCACAGCCTGGGCGCGCAGCTGCCAGGGCTGCTGAAGAACCAGCACAAGGTGAGCGGCCTGCTCAGCATCGCAGCCGGCAGCGGCTACTGGCGCGAGAACGCGCCGCAGCTCAAGCGCATCGTGCCGTATTTCTGGTTCTTCCTCGTGCCGCTGGCCACGCGGCTGTGCGGTTATTTTCCTGGCCGCAGACTCCGCAAGGTGGGCGACCTGCCTGCGGGCGTGATGATGCAGTGGCGCAAGTGGTGCCTGAACCCGCGTTACAGCGTGGGCGCTGAGGGCGAGGCAGTGCGCCAGAGCTATGCGGACGCGCGTTTTCCGGTGCTGGCGCTGTCCATCACCGACGACGAATTGATGACGCTGCGCGGCACCCACAGCCTGGTCAACCTCTACGAGAATGCGCCCCGCGAAGTCCTGCGCATCCAGCCAGCCGATCTGTCGGTGCGCCAGATCGGCCATTTCGGAGCCTTCCGCAGCGAACACCGGGCG